>JBJTPO010000402.1:0-4489 GCA_046075145.1 Planctomycetota bacterium | reverse complement strand
GGAGGTAGTTGAGGGCGTAGCCCCGCTTCACCTCCACCACCTCGCCCTGCTTGCCGAGGTGTTCGACCGCGTGAACGAGCAGCAGTTCGATGCCGCCTCGCTGGCCCTTGGGCAGCCGCTTGCCGGCGGCCTCGACGATGGGCGTGGAAATCGTGGGCATGGGTTGTCTCCGTTCCAGAGGGGTGACTGCAGGCGTGCCTGCGGTGATCGGGGGGTTTGCGGGTGCGTGATCGGGCGATGCGGCTGGCCGGCGGGATCAGAACGGGATGTCGTCGTCGCCGGCGCCGCCAACCGGCGCGTCTTCGGGCCCATCATACCCTGAGGCTTGGGCGTAATCTCCTTCGCCGCCGGAAGTGCGGGCGGGAGCACGGGCTTTGCCTGCTCCGGCGGCTCCGGTGGCCCCACGGCCTCCTTCGCCCCGGCCGCCGAGCAACTGCATCCGCTCACAGACCACGCGGAGTTTCGAGTTCTTCTTGCCGTCCTTCTCCCAGGTGTCGAGCTTGAGCCGCCCCTCGATCAGCAGCGGAGATCCTTTGGTGACGTATTCACCGGCCACCTCGGCCGTCCGCCCCCAGAGCGTCACGTCGACGAAGGTCGTCTCCTCGACCCATTCGCCCGTGGCCGTCTTGCGGCGGTCGTTCACCGCCAGCCCGATGTCGGTCACGGCCATTCCCGACGGGATGTACCGCAACTCGGGATCCCGGGTCACGTTGCCGACCAGCACCACCTTGTTGAAACTCGCCATGGCTTGAACCTCCCTGAATGGAGCCTGCAGACCCAAATGAAGCCCGCGGGCGACCTCTTGCTGGATGACTGAACGCCTGTTCAACTCCCAGGAAGGATAGCCCCCCGGCCACGGGATCGCAAGCGGGTGTTCTATTTTTTCAGGACGCCGGAGCCGAGGCTGCCGGAGCCGCTGCGGCCGGCCGCTTGGCGGCCTCGCCCGACGACAGCGTGTGCTGCACCAGGGCATCGGCGATCCGATCGTCAACCCGCAGGACCAACTTGCGGAGAATGTCGTCGTTGATCTCGCACTGCCGCTCGAGGGCCGAGAGCCCATCGCCCGGCATCTTGAAGTAGGTGAGCCAATAGACACCCTTCTTGTGCCCCTTGATCGGATAGGCGAGTTTCCGCTCGTCCCAGAGACGGGCCGCGAGCACCGTGCCCCCCTGCTGCCCGATCAGGTCGGCCACCTGCTGCGTCACCGCGCCGGGGTCACGCGAATACCGGCCCGGCTCCAGAATGAACATGCCCTCATAAACGGCCATCGGCGTCTTCCTCCGGTTGAGATCTGTTTGGTTGTCGGGGCGAAAAAGTCGGTCAGTTGTATCGGTTCATCGCGGCCTGGATGCCACGGGCCAGCCATTCCTCGGCGGCGTCGGCAGCCCGCTCCAGCATCACGGCGACGGCATCACGCTCCGGCTTGGGAAACCTGCCCAGCACGAAGTCGGCAGGCTTCCAGCCGGCCGGAACCGGACCGATCCCCAGCCTCAACCGGGGCACGCTCGTGGTTCCGAGCCGCGTCAGGATGTCCGCCAAGCCGTTTTGGCCTCCCGCCGACCCGGACGGCCTGAGCCGGATGGTGTCGAGCGGCAGGTTGAAGTCGTCGCAGGCCACCAGCATGTCAGATTCCGCGATCTTGTAGAAGTCCCGGGCCGCCAACACGGCCGAACCGCTGAGATTCATCCAGGTGAGCGGCCACAGCAACAGGGCGGGATGCCCCCGCAGGCTGACCTGGACCACCTCCCCCTGAAAGCGGGCCCGCCGGGGCGGATCGCCCGCCCGCCGCGCCAGGAGATCCAGAACGTCGAAGCCCACGTTGTGGCGGGTCTCGCGATACGCGCTGCCCGGATTGCCGAGACCGACGATGAGCTTCACGGCACATCTGCCATCCCGGTCGGCTGCGTGGCGCGGTGCAGGTCGATCCTGCCGCGCTCACTCGCCACCCGCCTCCTCCCCTTCCTCGGCACCGGCCTTGCGGCCGATGATCTCCGGCTCGGCCGGCGCCGCCGCCTCCTCGGACGCCTTCTTGCCGGGGATCATGCAGGTCACAACCGTCTCGTCGGCGTCGGCGACGGCCCGCACGCCCTCGGGAAGTTCGAGGTCGCGAACCTTGATCACGTGGCCGACTTCGAGATGGCCCACGGGGGCATGCACCTTCTCGGGCACGTGGTCGGCCTTGCACTCCACCTCGATCTCGTGGAGCACGAGGTTGACGATTCCACCGGCCCGCTGTCCGGGACATTCGCCCTTGAGATCGACGGGCACCTTGACGCGAATCCGGTCGGAGGCGCTGACCCGCACGAAGTCCACATGCAACGGCTCGACGCCGTAGGTGTCCCACTGCATCTCGCGGATCAGGGCGCTGGTCTTCACGGCGCCCTGGAGTTTGACGACGCGGCTTCCGTGGCGGACGGCCGCCTCGACGGCCTCGCGCTTGGCCGCCAGGCCCACGCAGGGTTCGCCGTGGCCGTACAGGATCGCGGGCACCATCCCGCTGCGGCGCAGCCGGCGTGCCTCACTGGAACCGGTCGTCTTGCGAAGCGTGACCTCGAGCGTGTCGTTCATGGTGATCCTGGATGATCCGGGCCGGGCCGGGCCGGCGGTGGATTGGCGGAAAGTCCCACATTTTGCCACGCCCCGCGCCATCCGCAAGCGGGCACCGGACCAAGGCCAAAAATGAGGTGATTCGAGATCCTGCGGGGTGGGCCCGTGCCAGGGAGGCGGCGTAGGAAACTGGGCGTAGCCACGAAGGCGAAGCGAGGTTTCCTCCGAGCGAACGGAGGGGCAGGAAGCCCCGAGCGAGCGGCCGCCGACATGGCACGGGCCACCCCGCCGCCCCGGCAGCGAAAGTCAGATGTAATACATCGCCTGCCCGGCCTCTCGGCTGCGGGTGGCCAGATCCGCGAGCGTCACGGCGGCCAGGGCCTACCTCGGCTCGGGCGGCGGCCTCCCAGGCCGCCCTGAGGGCGGCGGCCGCCCGCGAGGTGCCGGCCAGTTCGGCCGTCAGCGGCGCCGGCCGCTCGGCCTCGCCGTCCACAGCCTCGCGGATGTCGCGGAGCGTGATCTCGGCGGCCGGCCGTGCCAACCGGTAGCCGCCGCCGGCTCCGCGGACGCTGGCGACGATTCCCGCCCGCTTGAGCTGCAGCAGGATGTGCACCAGGAACCGGGCCGGCACCCGCTGGGCGTCGCAGATCGCCTTCATGCCGACCGGCCCGCCCGCGTCACCCCGCCGCGCCAGTTCGACGGCGGCGATCGCGGCGTACTCGGTTCGGGCGGAGAGCCGCATGGTGGCACCGGTGGTGGCGACGAGAAAATGAAAAGCCTTCAGCCGCGGCTGTGGAGCCCGCACTCCGTCTTGGCGATGCCGCTCCAGCGGCCGGCCCGCTCGTCCTCGCCGGACGTGACGGGCCGGGTGCAGGGCGCGCAGCCGATGCTCACGAAGCCGCGGTCGTGGAGCGGGTTGTAGGGCACGTCTTCGCGGACGATCGCGTCCCACACCATGGCCTTCGTCCAGTTGGCCAGTGGCGAGACCTTGACCACGCCGAACTTGTGATCCCAGCCGACGATCGCCGCCGCCGCCCGATCAGGGCTCTGGTCTCGGCGGATGCCGCTCATCCAGGCGTCGAACCCAACGAGCACCCGCCGGATGACGGCCAGCTTGCGGTCGCCGCAGCAGCGGTCTGGGGCGGTGCGGTAGAGCGGCCCGCCGTGGAGCCGCTCATAGTCCGTGACGCTCGCCTCGGGACGCTCGAGCGACACCTCCACGCCATAGCGGGCGGCGATCCGATCGCGAAGGGCGAGCGTCTCGGGGAACTGATAGCCCGTGTCGAGGTTGAAGACGAAGGTCCGCGGAGCGATCGCGGCCAGCCAGTGGATGATCAGGCAGCCCTCGGGGCCGAAAGCCGTGGCCATGGTGAGCCGGGCGCCAAACCGGCCCACGGCCCAGGCGATGATCTCGACGGGCGTCGCCTGCTCGAGCGAGCGGCTGGCCTGGGCCAGCTCCTCGCGCACGGCCGCCGACGGCTGAGCGGACTCGCCGCGCCGCGCGGCATCAGCGTGACCGAGGGCGGCATCAGTGGCTGCCGGGGCAGCGGTCATCCACGAATCCTTACCAAGTTGGTCATGTTTTGAATGTATTGCTGGAGCGGATTGTGGAATCGGATCCCGCTGGGGTCAACCAGCAGCCAGAGACCGGGTGACCGGCAAGGCTTTCGCTGCCCCCCCTACCCCTCGGAGAGAAAAACACAACAATCGGCCCCGCGGCACCCTTGGAACTCCCTCGCGGCATCCGGGCCAGGGACGTAGGACCGCCCTCTCAGGAACGAGGCATGGCGAGGAACGTAGCCCTGGCGGTCGATCTCGGCGCCTCGGGCGGCCGCGTCGTGGCAGGCGGTTTTGACGGCCGGCTGCTCGAACTCGAGGAGGTGCACCGCTTCGAGAACGGTCCGGTGACGATGGCCGGCCGGCTGATCTGGGATCTCCCCCG
>JBJTPO010000401.1:0-1343 GCA_046075145.1 Planctomycetota bacterium | reverse complement strand
CGCTTGATCCGCTTGCGGATGGTCCGCCGGTCGAGATCCTGCTCCCGGCCGAGTCGCTCGAGCGTGACGCCCTCGATCAAGTGATCCTCGAGCAACTGCTTCTCGTAGGGCGAGAGCATCTGGAGTGCCTTCACGGCACGGTGCTTCATCCGCTCGATGTGCGGGTTCAAGTGCGGCTTGGCGATTTCCCAGGCCACCCGCATCCGCCGCTCGTGGTTCCGTCTTGCCTGGATTTCCTTTGAGATCGCCCGATGGATGGCGACCGAGAAGTAGGCGCTCACACCCGCCTTGTCCGGGTTGTAGGTGAGTGCGGCCAGACACACCGCCTGCTCCGCCGTGCCGGAGAGGTCGCAGCGATTGGCGACGTCCATCAAGTCGGGGTTCCGCTTGAGGTACGAGCCGATGACCATGCGCACCAGCGGCATGGCCTTTTCTGCGTAGCCCTGCTGGCAGGCAGTCAGGCGGCGAGGCGTCACTTAGTGACCTTAATCAGTTCATCGAGCTTGCTCCCGATGGTGTCGAGCTTCTCCGAATGATCCTTCTGTCCGCGCACGATCTGCTCGACGACCTCGAAATGCGCGTTCAAGAGCGGCATCACGACGTCGTTCTTCGCCCACCACAGGATCACGGCGAGCATCACCAGTGGCAGGCCGAAGCGTTCGACTGCCTTGAAGATGGCTTCGGGGTTCATCAGCGACTCGACGAAGGTTCCACGGGGAGCGGCTTGGGCGTCTGACATTGCGGGCCTCGGCACTGTGGGGATTGGGGAGCGGCGGCGCGAGGCTTCTCGACCTGCACCACCTTGGGCCGGCGGACGCAGCGGTGGGCGCAGTTCACGGCCATGTCCACCTGCCAGGTTGCGACGGCGACGAGAAGCACGAGTGCGAACTTCATGGGTTCCTCCTAGATGATCGAGGCCAGGCTCCACCGGGGGACTGCGTTGGCCGCGAATCCCCGGCCGCCACCGATGGCGACCATGTACCGATCACGCACGTCGTCCCACCGTGCCCAAAAGCTGCCGGCCGGGATCGCGTTCTTCGACCCGTAAATGGGGCAGGCATCGCCGCAGTAGTTGCCCCATGAGTTCTGGACGAGGACGAGCCCGCCCGTGCGGCACCGATAGCGGCGCTTCATTTCCTCGCGGTCGTCGGCCGCAATGAAGCTCATCGCGTGACGCCAGACCGAGTTGCTCCTCTCGCAGAGGCCGTACTGGTCACGGGTCCGCTCGAACGCTTCGCCACCGCAGGTCGCCAGCGCGAAGCCGTTGGCGAGCATGTCCCGCACTTCCTCCCAGGTCTTGCAGACCGTGGCGGTGGAGAGCAGGTGTTGGCTCGTGACGGCGA
>JBJTPO010000400.1:0-4272 GCA_046075145.1 Planctomycetota bacterium | reverse complement strand
GCCGAGACGGCCGCCCTGCATGTGGTGATGGCGGAGCCCGGCTACTACCGCCAGCCGGGAGACGTGCTCGCCCGCGACCAAGCCCGCCTCCACGATCTCGAATCCCGGCTCGCCGCAACCTTCGCCCGCTGGGAAGACCTGGAGGCCGGCGGGGGGTGAGGCTCCTGGAACCAAGGATCGGCCGGGTCAACGGCACTTCCACCGGCAGGCGCCGGTGGAACGCCGGCCCCGCGGGGTGAGTCCTCCGCTCAGAACGCTCCCACCGGGAAAACGAGAAACGAACCCCAGGGCCCGACGCCCACCACGGTCGGGCTGTCGTAGGCAGCGCCGAACGGCGGCGACTCGGGGGGAGGCCCGCGGTAGGGGGAGAACGCAGGCACGCCCCCGCGGACGGCCGATAGCCGCCCCCGCTCGGCGGCCACCTGGCGAACCGCTTCCTGCTGGAAGCGACCGAACTCCTTTCGAGCGGCGAGCGTCTCGTCGCGGCCCCGCTCGACCGCGGCCCGCCGGGCCTCGACCTGCCGCACGGCGGACTCCAGTTCGGCTGCGGTCATGTCGAGGATGCCGGGAACGTCGCGCACTACCTCGGCCCGCTTGGCGTCGGACATCACCGCCAGATACCGGCCCAGCCAGCCTCGGGCATCGCGGGCGGCCGGGCTCTCCAGCACCTTCAGTTTGGCGTCGATCGATTCCAGGAGATACTCCAGCTCGAAGGACGACATCTTGGCGACCCGGTCGGCGAGTTCCCGACGGATTCGTCGCACCTGCTCGGGCGGGTAGACGGGCTGCGTGTCGAGCCACGTATTGAACTCGAACATGGCCCTCCGCCAGCGGTCGCTGCCGAGGAGTTCCGCCTTGCGATCGGCGGCTGCCGCCGCGGCCGGAGACTGGTGGGGTTCCTCTGGCTCGCCGCCGTCGGCGAAGCCCGCTGCCAGGGCTGCCGCCAGCAGCGTGGCCGCCGACAAGCCTGCTGATCCGAAGGTCGCCGGCGAGTCGCCGCGGTACACCATCACGATTCTCCCCAACCTGGTCGCTCGGCTGTCGCGGTGGCTGACACCGCCGACCCATGGTACGGCTGACCTGTCCCGTCGGGCCAAAGGATCGGCCCGTCAACGGCCCTTCTGCCACCATTTTCCGGAAGGGAAAGTTCGTCAGGTGACGCTTGGAATCCCAGGATCGTTCGGATCGGCCCCGATCCGGGGCATGGTTTTCGCCCAGGCAATCATCGACGTGTCGTGGAAGAGACTGGCGGCGGCCGATCACGTCTCACGTCCGCGTGCCAACAAAGATCGCGTTCCAGCTGCCGCCGGTCGGGTGCGTCCGCGCCTTCACGACCTCCACGCTGAAGCCCGCCTCCTCCATCCTGGCCACGAACCGGGGGTCGGGGCCGGCCGACCAGACGGCCAGCCGCCCGCGCGGCTTGAGCGCTGCCCGGGCGGCCCCCAGCCCGTTCATCCCGTAGAGCCCGGCGTTGCCCGCCGCCGTCAGGCCGCTGGCG
Organism: Planctomycetota bacterium; assembly: GCA_046075145.1. Classification (GTDB taxonomy): domain Bacteria; phylum Planctomycetota; class Planctomycetia; order Pirellulales; family UBA1268; genus QWPN01. The sequence goes on along the minus strand of JBJTPO010000400.1, from coordinate 2,774 downwards.
CCATTGTCAACGTCGAGCATGATGCGATCGAACCGGCCGCGGTCCTCGCCGAGCACGTCGGCCACATCGCCGGCCACGATCTCGACCCGCGGGTCGTCGATGACGTCGGCCGCGAGACGATACGCCGGGTTGCGGTTCCAGGCGATCACGGCGGGCACGAGCTCGGCCACCACGACCGTCGCATCGGCGGGCAGATGCCGCAGCGTCTCGCGGAGGGTGAATCCGAGGCCGAGGCCGCCGATCAGCACCGCGGCCCGACTGCGGTCACCGAGGTCGGCGCAGGCGAGCTCGGCCATCCGCTCCTCCGAGTGGTGCTGCCGCGTGGACATCAGCTCGATGCCACCCACCCGGATCGAGAGGGTGCCGTCGTGTTCATGGAGCGTGAGCGGCGTGCCGTCGGGCGTGAGGGACCTGTCGAGGAGACGAGTGGGCTTCATGGCGTGATCGGCGATCAACGAGGCGAGTGCCGCAGGCGGCCTGTGGCTGTCAGTATGCGGTGTGGGGGGATATGATGGCGAGGCAGTGGCACGGGTGTCGCTGCGCCAATGCGAGGAAGCGATGCACGAGCCCAATACGGTCTCCCGCCTTGGCGCGGAAGCATTCGGGACGTTCTGTCTCGTTTTGGCGGGAACGGGGGCGGTCATCGTCAACGAGGTCACCGGGGGCGCAGTCTCCCACGTGGGCGTGGCGCTCACGTTCGGTTTGGTGGTGATGGCGCTCATCTATGCCCTGGGTGACGTCTCGGGATGCCACATCAACCCGGCCGTGACCCTCGGGCTGTGGGCCGCAGGCCGGTTCGAGCGGGGGGCGGTCCTGCCGTACATCGCCAGCCAGTGCATCGGTGCGTTCGCGGCCAGCGCGGTGTTGCGCTTGCTGTTCCCGGAGAGCGTCACCCTCGGGGCCACGCTCCCCGCCGGCAGCGCGACCCAGTCACTCGTCTTGGAGGCGCTGCTGACGCTCATGCTGATGGTCGTCATTCTCATGGTTGCGGGCGGCGGCCCGGAGTCGAGACTCATGGGGGGAGTCGTGGTGGGTGGCGTGATCGCCTTCGAAGCCCTGTTCGCCGGCCCGATCAGCGGGGCGTCGATGAACCCGGCCCGGTCGCTGGCGCCGGCGGTCGTGGCGCAGCAGACCGGCCCGCTCTGGATCTACCTCGTGGGACCGATCAGCGGGGCTCTGGCGGGCGTGCCGCTCTCCAAGTGCCTTCAGCCCGGGCCGGGCGGTGGTTTGCCGAACATCGAGGGACGTTCATGAAGACCATCTTGTTCGTCTGTGTCGAGAACTCCAACCGCAGCCAGATGGCCGAGGCGTTTGCGCGGATGCACGGTGGCGAGCGGGTGCAAGCTGCGAGCGCGGGGTCACGGCCATCGGGCCGGATCAACCCCAAGGCGGTCGAGGCCATGAAGGAGTTGGGCTATGACCTGACCACCCATGCCTCCAAGGGCCTGGAGGAGTTCAACGACACGACGGTCGACGTGGCGGTGACGATGGGGTGTGGCGACGAGTGCCCGCTTGTGATCGCCCAGCGGCGCGAAGACTGGCGGATTCCGGATCCCCGCGATATGTCGCCGGGCGATTTTCGGGGCGTGAGGGATCTGATCGAAACGAACGTTCGAGAACTGCTGGCGTCGCTCGAGGGCCCCTGTCCGGAGGTAAAGCCATGATCGTGCGGGAGTGTGGGGTGACGTTGGCCGCTCCTCCCGACTGTGGTCGCGGCTTTCAGGCGGCGCGGCGGACCGGGGGGTGTGCGTGGGAAGGCTCCGGCGCCGCGTGCGGCAGGGTCGCCGCGTCGCGTGGGCCGCAGGTTGAACGGCGGGCGCTCGCCTGCAACTCGTCGATCGAATAGAAGGCGTCGGCGTCGAACCGCCGCACCAGCGCGAGCACCTCGCCCAGTCGCCGCCGCCGGATCACCGTGAACACGATCTCGACCGGCCCCTGCAGGCCGTGGGCGCCGATCCGGGTCACGCCGCAGCCGGCGTCGCGCAACAGGTCGATCAGCTGGCGCGAGTCGCGGCCCGTGATCACCCGCACGAGCACTGAGCCGATCGCCAGCCGCTGCTCGAGGCTCATGCCCAGATAGTTGCCCGCCACGAAGCCACCCGCGAACGCAGCGAAGCAGAGCGGGCTGTCGAGGTTGGACATGACCTGGCCGATCGCGAAAAGCCAGATTGTCACCTCGAAGAAGCCGAGCCCCGCGGCCATCGTCTTCAGGCCGCGGCTGATGAAGATGATCCGCATCGTCGAAATGGTGACGACGGCCATCTCCGCCACGAAGATCGACAGCGGCAGCAGGAGGTCGGGCATGGAGGGCAGGGGGAGGCGGCCGGGCCGGGAGGCGGCCCGGCCCGCGCTCATTTCTTGACGGGGGTCTTGGTCTTGTCCTGCTTGGGCTTCTTGTTCTTCTTGTCGTTCTTCTGGGAATGGTTGCCCTTGCCCATGGCGGAGGCTCCTTTCAGGGGTGCAATCTGAGGGGGTGAATGTGTGCCGGGCCCGCGGCTCGGCGACCGAAACCTAGCGACGGTGGCAGCAGCTTTGCCAGAGCAGTTCCGGGTAGTCGCTTTTTCAGCCCTGCGGGCGGGAGCGGGCCCCACGATCAGGTCCTTCGCCCGACCGTGCGGACCCGCGGGGCGATTGGGCCGCGGCGACGGTCTTCCGGTATCCTTATTCTCCCGCCTTTTCGGCGATCGTCATCCACTTCGAGGTTCCTTCCATGGCCGAGTTCGATCTGCTTACCGAGACGCAGGCCTGCGACCTGCTGGCCCGACTGTTCCGCG
>JBJTPO010000399.1:0-3398 GCA_046075145.1 Planctomycetota bacterium | reverse complement strand
CGTTGACGACCCAGACGCCGTATTGCGGCACGAACTTCGTCTCCACCTTGCCGGCGGGGAAGCCCTCCTTGAAGCCCACTTTGAAGCGACTTGGGGGCTCGGCGAGGACATTGGGAAACATGAACCGCGCCAGACCCAGCGTGAACAGCCCGCCGGTGACCGACAGGGCCGTGAAGCCCATGGCCAAAAACGAGCCCGTGGCGATCTGGAGAAACCCGCGGCGATCCTCTTCCTCCACAGCCTTCGCCTTGGTGGGCTGAGCTGGCCGCGTGGGCCGCGGCGGCACGGGCCGGACTGCGACGACCTTCTCGACTGCCGGCTTGGGCTTGGCGGCAGGCCGTGGCGGGGCCTCGGCCTTGGTCACAGGACCAGGCTTTGCCGAGGCCCGAGCTGCGGCGAGGATGCTGGCGGTGTCCCGTTCGACACCCTTGCGACCCGCCGCGGCGGGAGCAGCCGGCTTGGCCGCAGCCGCCTTCGGGGCCGGCTTGGCGGGAGCGGCGGGCTTTTCGGCGGCGGGCGTCGCATCGACATCGCCCGCGGCCGCGGCCTTGTTGGCCCGGGCCAAGGCCAAAATGTCGGCCACGCTGGGACGGGCACCGGCAGGGGCGGCCACGGCCGGCTTGGCTGCGGACTTCGCCGGCGGAGGGGCTGCCGCTGCAGGCTCCGCCGGGGAGGGACCTGCTGCGGCCGGGGCTTCACCGCCCTTGCCGTCGGCGGCCCGCGCCGCCGCCAAGATTTCCGCGACCGACATCTTCTTCTTGTCTGCCATCGCACGCCTCGCCGGACGCAGGCCGTCGCCCGGGCGACAACCCGGACTCGAAGGTGCCACCCATCACCGCCGAAAAGAGGATTTCGTCGGGGTTTGGGGGAGTTCGTGATTTTTTTCACGAACTCCCGTTAACTGTATCGGCGGCCCCCAAACTGTCAATGTCGGCACGCCGCCCGCAGCGGCCGTTGGGTACAACGATGGGCCGAGAACGGTTCGGGCTCCACGCCCGTCGATCGCCCGAGCACCCCCGAAAATAGGAGCGTTTCTCTTGAGCCAATCCCGGCGTGTGCTGGTCGTGGGCGGCGGAGGCCGCGAACATGCCCTGGCCTGGAAGCTGGCCCGAGACGGGGCCGAGGTGCTCGTCGCGCCGGGCAACGCCGGCACCGCGCTCGTCGCCGAGAACGTGCCGGTCGCCGCCGACGACATTCCGGCGCTCGTGGCCATCGCCCGCTCCCGGAGGGTGGACCTGACCGTCGTCGGCCCCGAGGCACCGCTTGTCGCGGGCATCGTCGATGCCTTCGTCGCGGCCGGCCTGCGGATCTTCGGCCCGTCGGCCGCAGCCGCCCAGCTCGAGGGCAGCAAGATCTTCTGCAAGCAGATGCTGCATCGCGGCGACGTGCCCACCGCGATGTTTCGCGAGTTCCGCTCGGCCGCCGCGGCCCGGAACTTTCTCGAGTCGCGCGAAGACGCCCCCGTCGTCATCAAGGCCGACGGCCTGGCGGCCGGCAAGGGCGTGTTCGTGTGCGATGACCGGGCCGCCGCGCTCGAGGCGGTGGCGACGCTCGCGAGTGATCCGCAGTTCGCGGCGGCCGCCGGCGGCATCCTCGTCGAGGAGCGGCTCGACGGCGTCGAAGTGAGCGTGCTGGCGATCACCGACGGCCGCACGATCGTGACGCTCCCCGCCCTCCAGGATCACAAGGCCGCGCACGACGGCGACACGGGCCCGAACACCGGCGGCATGGGCGCCTACTGCCCCACCCCCTTCGTCGATGACGCCCTGATGGCCGACATCGAGGCCCGGATCCTCGTGCCCACCGTCCACGCCATGCGGCGGGCGAAGGTGCCGTTTCACGGCATCCTGTACGCCGGGCTGATGCTCACGGCGCAGGGCCCGAAGGTGCTGGAATTCAACGCGCGGTTCGGCGACCCGGAATGCGAGGCCCTGCTCGTGCGGCTCGACTCCAGCCTGCTCGAACAGCTCGACGCCGCCACCGACCGCCGTCTTGATGCGGTCGCGCCGCCGGTCTGGCGGAACGGTGCGAGCGTCACGGTCGTGATGGCCGCCGAAGGCTACCCTGGCCCGGTGGAGAAGGGCCGGCCCATCCGTGGCCTCGATGCCGCGGCCGCGATCGACGGCGTGACCGTGTTCCACGCCGCCACCCGCCACGAAGGAGACGCGGTGGTCACCAGCGGCGGCCGGGTCTTGGCGGTGACGGCCGTCGCCGAGTCGCTCGCCCGGGCCAAGTTGCTCGCCTACACGGGCGTGCGGCCGATTCGCTGGCCGGGCGGATGGTGCCGCAAGGACATCGCCGACAAGGGACTGCGGCAGGAACGGGAGTTGATCGCCGCCGAGCCGGCGGCCACGGGAGAAGGGGCATGAAGCTCCGCGTGGGGATCGTCGGGCTGGGTGAGCACTGGGAAACCCGGCACTTGCCGGCGCTGCGGGCGCTCGCCGACCGCTTCGAGGTGCGGGGCATCTGCGAACAGGTTGCCCACCGCGCCCGGCGGGCGGCCGAGCAGGTCGGGGCCGCGGCGGTCGATGGATTCCGATCGCTGGCCGCGCGCGACGACATCGACGCCATCCTTTACCTCGGTGAGCAGTGGTATGGCGCGATGCCGATCCTCGCCGCTTGCGACCACGGCAAGGCGGTTTACTCGGCCGTCTCGCTGCCGATCGAAGACGCCGACGCGGCGGCACTCCGCCGCCGGGTCGAGGAGGCGGGCATCGCCTTCATGGCCGAGTTTCCCCGCCGGCACATGGCGGCGACCGTCCGGCTCAAGGAACTGATCGCCACGCGGCTGGGCCGCCCCCGGATGCTCTTCTGTCACCGGCGGGTGCCGCACGCCAAGGCTTCGCCCCAGCCGCGGGACTCGGGCAGCATCAACCGCGACCTGATGGAACTGGTCGACTGGTGCCGCTACGTGGCCGGCTGCGACCCCACGAGCGTGGTGGCCGTGCGACACGCCGGCGCTGCCGAGGGCGAGGCAGATGACTACCGGATGATGAGCCTTGACTTTTCCCCCGCCGGCAACACCGTTGACGGCGGCGGCGCCCCCGCGTTGGGACACGGCGTCCTCGCGCTGACGCCGGGACACGGCGTCCTCGCCCAAATCAGTTGCGGCTACTACATGCCCAGCCGCTGGGAGGAGGCGGTGAGCTTCCGGCCTCCGGCGGCGCTGCAGGTCGCCTGCGAGCAGGGCATCGCCTTCGTGGACTTGCCCGCGGGCCTTGTGTGGTTCGACACGGCGGGCCGCCAGCAGGAGTCGCTCGAAAGCGAGCGGCCCGTCGGCGAGCAGATGCTGGTCCACTTCCACCGGCGCGTGACGAGCCTGGTGCGGAGCATGAGCGGCCTCGACGACGCCCTCCAGGCCCTCCGCGTCGTGCAGGCCGGCGAGACGAGCCAGGTCG
>JBJTPO010000398.1:0-1834 GCA_046075145.1 Planctomycetota bacterium | reverse complement strand
GCTGCTGCACGCGACCCATGGCGATCACGCTCGTGGCCCAGTCGATCACCACCGGAAACCCGACCGCGTCGGTCGTGGGAAAGCCCCAGGAGTGCGGATTGGTGCCGAGCGTGGGGAACATTCCCTGGAAGGGCACCACATCCGCCAGCGACGCGGTGCAATTGGTGTAGGCGATGTAGCCGCGGCGGGCGGCCTCCATCACATACCCGCCGCCCCAAAGGTAATGGAAGGCGTTGTCCACCGAGACGGTGCCCGTGCCGTGCGTGTCGGCCAGCGTGATGCAGGTGTCGATCGCCTCCCAGGCCACCGCCTGCCCGAGCTTCTTGTTGGCGTCCCAAACCTCACAGGCGTCGAAGCGGGTCGGCAGCCGGTTGATCCGCGCTCCAGGCACGCACCCCCCCACCTTGGACCCGAACAGGTCGTCGAGGTGCAGGGCCTTGATCGCGTTGTGGGTGCGGATGCCGTGACGTGTGGCGGCGCTGGCGACCTTCGCCGCCTGGGCGGCCTCCGCGGCCCCGAAGCCCCGCTTCGCATAGGCGGCGGTGACGAGCGCCTCGTGCGCGGCCACCGGGACGACGTGGAAGGTCTCGGGCACGTCAGACGACCTTTCGCACCGCGACGTCGGGATTCACCTGGGCCAGCGGCTTCTCGCCGTGCATCGCCCGCACGAGGTTCTCCACGGCGGCGAGCGCCTGCCGCTGCACGCTTTCGCAGGTGCGGCTTCCCACATGGGGCGTGACGATGCAGTTGGACAGGTGCGTGAGCGGATGGTCGGCCGGCGGCGGCTCGGCGTCGAGCACGTCCGTGCCATAGCCGCGGACCCGCCCCGACTCGAGGGCGGCGGCCATGTCGGCCGTGTTCACGATCTCGCCGCGGGCGCAGTTGATCACGATCACGCCGGGCTTCATCCGCCGAATCGTCTCGGCCCGCACCAGGTTGCGGGTCTCGGGCCTGAGGCTGGTGTGGAGCGAAATGTAGTCGCTCTGGGCGAGAAGGTCGTCGAGCGTGGCGGCCCGGGCCACGCCGTGTTCGGTCGCAAAGGCTTCGTCCCAATGCACGCCGTACCCGACCGGCCGCATTCCGAACGCCCTGGCCCGGATCGCCACCTCGCGTCCGATCCGGCCCAGCCCCACGATCCCGATCGTCTTGCCCAAGAGTTCGTGGCCGGTCTGGCGCTTCCAGCCCCCGCCGCGGGTGGAGTCGCAGTGGAAGAGCAGGTTTCTCTCGAGCGCCAGCAGCAGCAGGAAGGCGTGCTCCGCCACGGTCGTGTGGTTGACGCCCGGCGTGAACAGCAGCGGGATTCCGAGTTCCGTGCACGCGGCGACATCGATCTTGTCGACGCCGATCCCATACTTCGAGAGCACCTTGAGCCGGGGCGTGGCCTTCTCGAGCACCCGTCGCGTGATGGCGTCGTCACCGCAGATGACGCTGTCCACCCCTCCCACCACCGCGAGCGTGTCGGCCTCGGAGAGTGGGCCGCGGGCGGTGACGATCTCCCAGCCCGTTGCCGCCAGCCGGTCGTGGTGCTCCCCGGGCGTGTCCTGGAAGGAAGTCGTGGTGAGAAGGATGCGGGCGGGCATGGGGTCTCCCGGGTCGGAACGTCATCCTGCGTGTAGGAAAACGCTAGCGAAACCAGCCTGGAATCGCAATCAGTCGCGCCGGCGGGGCCGCCGATCAGAGCCCGGAAACGCCCCGTTCGATCACGAACGCCTCCAGCAGCGAGGCATGGCGGCCGTTCCACTTCCAGAGGTGGCAGTCGCGGCGGTCGGCCGTGCCCGCACCGGCGACTCCCGCCCGATGCAGCCAGTAGGCTTCGCCCGGCCCCAGCGGGTGT
>JBJTPO010000397.1:0-5263 GCA_046075145.1 Planctomycetota bacterium | reverse complement strand
GAGGGCCCCCCCTCGACGACCCGGTCACCGACCGCTACCCTCAGCCGCCGGCCTGTCACCAGCTGAAAGAGGAAGGAGTCGGCCCGCCGCCGAAACACCTCCGTGTCGAGATCGGCGTCGGACAGATCCAGGAGCCGCTTGAGCACCGCCACCGCCAGGACCCGCCGCCGACTCCGCTCCGGCAGCGGCCGCGTCACCATGCCTGCCACCGATGCCTGCCAGCCGGAGGGGTTCCGGCGGGCGTAGGTGGGAAAGAAGACGATCATGGGGCCGCGGACGGGTTCGCTTGAATTCCACTGGTTTCCATCTTACAACGACCCCCCGGAGCCGGCCGGATCACGGTCGTTGCCGGTGTCGCAGGAGTCCATCGATGGGCGTGAAGAAGACGGGCAAGGGCCGCCGCAAGCTCGGCCAGAAGAAGCGGCGGATGCGGGCCCGGATCCGCCACCGCAAGCGTTGACGAGCGTGGCGGACGGCTCCTGTCCGCCACGACCGCCGCTGGCCGCGAGATCTCCGGCACGATCCTCACATCTTCGCGCCCCCTTTCGGGATTCGCTTCCCGGCAGCGGTTGCCGCGCCGCCAGCGTGGGGTAGTGTTGCGTGGCTTTCGCCGGGCCGCCCGCCGACGCGGCGGCTTCCCTGGTGCGAAGGCCGCAGGTGGCATGCCCAGGAGACGGAGCGATGCGTGCGAGCGGATGGATCGGACGGGCGACGGTGGCGGCGATCCTGCTCGCCGTGAGCGGAACGAGTGGCTGCAAGGCGCTCAACGAGCGCTACATTGCCCTCGAGGTCTGGAAGTACGAGAAGTGCTTTGGCCACCTGCCCCCGGGGTTCGTGCCCCCCGGCGCGGCGGCGGCGCAGGCGGCCCCGCCGCGGGTCTGCGGCCAGGGCGCTGCTTGCCAGGACGGCTGTGCGCCGGCGCCGACGAGCGGCTGCAATGACTGTGCCGGCGGCGGCATGGTCGAGGGCGGCATGCCGATGGGTGGTATGCACCCGGCTCCGGCGATGGCGGCCCCCGCGGGGCCGGGCGGCGCTCCGGCCGGCATCACGGCGGGGAAGCCGGTGGTGATCTCCGACGAGCTCGTGGTGCCGTAACCAGGGGAAGGTGGGCCGTCAGCCCAGCGTCTCGGCCGGGCCGGGGAACCGGCGGGCCTCGACGTCGGCCTTCCAGGCGGCGAGCGCCGCTGCGATCGAGCCCTTGGTTTCAGCGTACCGCCGCACGAACCGGGGCACGCGATCGAACGACAGGCCCACGAGGTCGTGCATCACGAGCACCTGGCCCGCACAGTCGGGGCCCGCGCCGATGCCGATCGTGGGCACCGGCAGCTCTGCGGTGATCGCGGCGGCGATCTCCCGCGGAACGCACTCGAGCACCACCGCGAAGGCCCCGGCGGCGGCCGCGGCGGCCGCATCCGCGCTGAGCGCGTCGCCGTCCCGCTGCATCCGGTAGCCGCCGAGCTGGTGCACCGCCTGGGGTCGAAGCCCCACATGGCCCATCACCGGGATCCCGGCGGCCACGAGGCCGGCGATCACGTCGGCCTGTCCGGCCGTGCCCTCGAGCTTGACGGCCTGGCAGCCAGTCTCCTTGAGCAGCCGTGCTGCCGACCGGATCGCCGTCCGCACCCCGAGGTGCTGGAGCGGAAAGGGCAGGTCGACCACGACCATGGCGCGGCCCACGGCCCGGCCCACGATCTCGCCGTGGTAGATCATCTGCCCGAGCGTGGCGGGGATGGTCGAGTCGCGGCCGGCAACCACCATCGCCACGCTGTCACCGACGAGCACGCAATCGACGCCCGCCGCGTCGGCCAGCCGGCCGGTCGGCCAGTCGTAAGCAGTCACCATCGCAATCGGTCGGCCCGCGTCGCGGGCGGCGGCCAGATCGTGGACGGTGACCCGCCGCGGGGCCGCCGCCGAAGTGTCAGGCCCGCGCCCCGGAGGCGTCATGGCAGACCCTTGAGAAAGTCTTTGAGATCGGCGTCGCCACCGCCGGCGGGCGCGTCATCGGCCACAGGCCAGGCGTCGGTGGCCGGCTCAGGCTCTTCGGCGCCGGCCAGAAAGTTGAAGTCGCCCGCCGCGGCAGGCTCCTCGGCGGCGAACACCGGGGGCGCTGGCTCGAGCGGCTTGGTCGGTTCGAGCGGCTCCGTCGGGGCCACCGTGGTGTCGGGCTCGGTCCCGACCGGCTCCAGATCCTCGACGTCGCGCACCGCGGTGGCCGCCCCGATCGGGAGCGTGTCGCTGTCGTGGGGCGACCGGGGCGCCGCCTGCCCAACCTGATACTCCACGCGGAAGCCGACGTTACCGAGTTTGATCATGGTTCCCGACGAGACCGGCGTGGCCACCCGCGGCTCGAGTTGGCGGCCATCGACGAACGTGCCGTTGGTCGACTCGAGATCCCGGATGCAGATCTGCCCTGATTCGTTCCGGAAAAACTCGCAGTGGCGGCGGCTGACCGAGTCCTTGGGGATGCGCAGCTTGATGTCCGGGGCGTCGGAGCGGCCGACCAGAACGGGCAGGCTCTTGGAATGGGTCCGCGGCCCGGACGAACCCTTGAAAACGAATCGCACGTCCATAGGAAGTGTCGCGCGGAGACAATGCCCGAAGCGGCCCGGGACGCGACTGCCATGCGGAAACCGAATCCCACGGGACCTCAAGTTTACCGCCGCCTGCGGCCGAAGAAATCGCCCTTTGCCCAATCCCCCCAGAAACCGCCCGGCCCCCTGGCCCCTGACCTTGCGACGCGCCGTGAACGCCCTATAATCGCGGGGTTCCCGGGGAACGGGGCCCGATCACGGTCGGGTCCGGCCGCAGGGCCGACCGTTCCGCCAGCGGCACGCCGCGGGTGTAGCTCAGTTGGTAGAGCACCACGTTGCCAACGTGGTTGTCGTGGGTTCGAATCCCATCACCCGCTTCCTGTTCCCCCGCCCGTTGCCTTCACATCCCTCCGGAAACGCCGATGTCGTCCAGTTCGTCCGACGCGGCCACGGCCGTCGCCTCGCCCGCGGGCGAGGATGAGGCCCGGCCGCTCGATCTCGAGGTCTCGATCGAGGAGCTCTCGACCTGCCAGCGGCGGGTCACGGTCACGATTCCCAAGGCCGACATCGACCGCTACCGCGACGACGCCATCGGCGAGTTGATGCCTTCGGCGCTGCTCCCGGGCTTCCGTCCGGGCCGGGCCCCGCGCCGGCTGGTGAGCAGCCGATTCAAGAGCGAACTGGGCGACCAGATCCGCTCCAAGCTGGTCACCGACGCGATGACGCAGGTCTCCGAGAGCGGGAAGCTCGCGCCGATCAGCGAGCCCGATCTCGACCTGGCGGCGGTCGTGCTGCCTGAGGATGGCCCGCTGACCTTCGAGTTTTCGATCGAGGTCCGCCCCGAGTTCGAGTTGCCCCAGTGGAAGGGCCTCTCGATCACCCGGCCGGCCCGGGAGATCGCCGGCGTTGATGTCGACGAGGCGCTCGGCAACATTCTCCGGGAACGCGGCCGCTACGTCCCCTCGACCAGCCTTCCTGCCGCCGGCGACCTGATCGTGGCGAACCTCCGCTTCAGCCACGGCGACGAACTGCTCTCCGAGGCCCGCGACATGGACATCGTGGTGCGGCCCAAGCTCTCCTTCGCCGACGGCGAACTGGAGGGCTTCGACGCGCTTGTTGCCAAGGCCAAGCCCGGCGAGACGGTAACCGCGACGGTGCGGGTCTCCGACGAGGCGGCCGTGGAGGAGTTGCGGGGTCGGGAGGTCGCGCTCGCCCTCGAACTGCTCGACGTCAAGAAGCACGAACTGCCCTCGCTCACACCGGCCGTCCTCGAGGAGCTCGGCGGCTTCGACAGCGAGCAGGCCCTGCGAGATGCCGTCACGCGGCAGCTCGAAGGGCAGCTCGAGTGGCACCGCCGCAAGCAGGTGCGGCAGCAGGTGGCCGCGGCGCTCACGGCCTCTGCCTCCTGGGACCTGCCCCCCGATCTCCTGCGGCGGCAGGCGCAGCGGGAACTCGAGCGGGCGATCCTCGAACTGCGGCGCAGCGGCTTCGACGACGACTCGATTCGCCGCTATGTCAACGAACTGCGGCAGACGGTCCTGGCGAGCACCGCGCGGGCCCTGAAGGAGCACTTCATCCTCGAGCGGATCGCCGAGGAGCAGGGCGTGGCCGACACCCCGGCCGACTACGACGCCGAGATCCGGGCGATCGCCGCCCAGTCGGGCGAGTCGCCCCGGCGGGTCCGGGCCAGCCTCGAGCGGCGAGGTCTGATGGACGTACTCCGGAACCAAATCATCGAGCGGAAGACCGTCGACCTGATCACCTCCGAGGCGAAATTCAAGGACGTTCCCTTCGAGTTCCCGAAGCCCGACACTGAGGCGGTCGACCATGCTGTCTGCGGCGTGGTGGTGGGCGAGGAGGAGATTCCGGTGGCCGCCCACGCGGAGCCCGGTGCCCGGCCCGGTGGCCGTGGATGATCCGCCGGCTTCCCTCCGAATCCGACGCGACCCGTTTCCCTTCCCCGGCAACCAGCACCCGATGACCAGCCCCTTCTCTCCCCGAGCCTCCTCCGCCCACCGCGACTACCAGCGGCAGCGGACGATGACGCTCGGCGACCTGCTGCTCGAAAACCGGATCGTGTTCCTCCAGGGGGAGATCTACGACGGCAACGCCAACGAAGTGGTGATGAAACTGCTCTATCTCCAGAGCGAGAACCGTCGCAAGGACATCCACTTCTATATCAACTCGCCCGGCGGCAGCGTGACGGCGACGATGGCCATCTACGACACGATGCAGATCCTCTCCTGCCCGGTGGCCACCTACTGCGTCGGCTTGGCCGCCAGCGGCGGGGCCGTGCTGCTGGCTGGCGGCACCAAGGGCAAGCGGTTCGCGTTGCCGCACGCGAAGGTGATGATCCACCAGCCCTACGGCCAGGTCGGCGGCCAGGTGAGCGACATTGAGATCCAGGCCGACGAGATCATCAAGACCCGCGCCGTGCTCAACGAGATCCTCGCCAGCCACACCGGCCAGCCGATCGCACGGATCGCGAAGGACACCGACCGCGACCGTTACCTCTCCGCCCCCGAGGCCAAGGAATACGGCCTCGTCGATGAGGTGCTCGCCAAGCCGCCGGTCGAGGTGACCGAAGAGTCCGACTGACCCGCCGGCCCCGAAGGCCCGCCCGAGACACTTTCCATGCCACTGATTCCCTACGTGATCGAGAAGAGCGGCCGCGAAGAGCGGGCGATGGACATCTACTCCCGCCTGCTCAAAGATCGGATCATCTTCCTGGG
>JBJTPO010000396.1:0-7543 GCA_046075145.1 Planctomycetota bacterium | reverse complement strand
CGTCGCAGGCGGGCTCGCAGCAGCTGGCACGCTTCTTCTTCGCGAACAGACCCTTCAGGCCACCGAACAGGTCGTGCTTGCGGGCCTTCCGGATGCCGCAGCACCCGGCACCGGCGTCGCAGGCCGGCTCGCAGCAGCCGTTGCCGGCGTCGCAAGCGGGCTCCGTGCAGCCGTTACCAGCGTCGCAAGCCGGCTCGCAGCAGCCATTGCCGGCGTCGCAGCCGGGCTCACAGCACGAGGCGCAGCCCTTGTGACCGATCATCCGGTCAAGGAGCTCGAAACCGAAGGACTGGCTACAAACGGTCACGCTGAGGACCAGCGCACCGAGATACATCATACGCTTCATCGAGCCACATCTCCTTTGCTTGTGAATCACCGGTGTGCTCGTCCCGCTCGCGACGCCTTCACCCCGAGTTTGTGATCCACGAACTTTTTTGCGGCAGGCCTGTCGAGCCATTCCGTGACTCGAAGAATCTCAGGTTGCTGCCGCCCCTGGTTGCCCGACGGGCACGGTGATGCCCCGGGGACATGGGGGCTATCGGCGGTGTTCACGAACCGGCTTGAACACGCCTCGCGGTTTTTTCGGCAGCGGTTGGGGTGGTTCCTGTCGCGGAGACCATGCCGCGCAGGCCGCCCCTGACGCGGGCGCGGCGCAGCGCCCTACGACCCGCAGTGATTGACGGAATCGCCGCTCCTGACCGGCACCGTTTACCACCGTGGCGAACGGTCGTGGCTGACCTTGCCGGTGGGATCCGGTGGGTGCGGGAACGTTGACAGGGTCGCCGTGACCGTTACACTCCTCCCCAGACTCTGGTGGCCGGCCGTTCGCAGCTGCGTTCGGCCGTCAAACAGGGAACTCCGGTGCGAATCCGGGACGGCCCCGCCGCTGTGTTCGGGCGATTTTCAGCCCTGGAAGCCCAGGCCTGGGAGAGAGGGTGGTCGCATTCGAGCCATTGTCTCGCCCTCCCGCCTCCGGCTGGAGGGCGGGGCGAGAAGGCGTGCGGCCGTTCGAGCTCGTGAGTCAGAAGACCTACCAGGTGTCATGAGCTTGCCGGACCGCGAGGGCGGATCGGCGGGCACGGTCGCGCGAGCGGCCGGTCGCAATCGTCACCGAAGGTTTCGCTCCTTACGCACGTGCCCCCGGGCTTTGCTGCGCCTGTCGTGCGCGCATGGCCTGGAAGGGTCGGGGTGTGGCCAGGGGCGGCATGCGTATGGAACGCTGGGCTCCCTATCGCCGTGGCCTGTCGCTGGTCGAGCTGCTCGTGGTGGTGGCCGTGATCGCGGCGCTCGTGGCCCTGCTTCTGCCAGCGGTGAAGGGGGCGCGGGAGGCGGCCCGGCGGACGGCGTGTCTCAACAACCTCCGCAACGTCGGTTGTGCGATCCACGGCCACCTCCTGGCGCGGCGGCGGTTTCCCGTCGGCTGCTTGGAGTGGCGGGCGGGATGGACTCCGGGGGCGGCACGCTGCCTGGCCTGGTCGGCGGCGATCCTGCCGTGGCTGGAGGAGCAGCCGCTCTTCGAGCGGATCGATTTCGCGCGGCCCTTCGACGACCCGGTCAACGCGGCGGCCACCGGCACCACCCTGGCCGTCTACCTCTGCCCGTCGGCCGACCGCGGCGGAGGCCCGGCGTGGATGGGTCGGAGCGACTATGGCGGAGTGTGTGGCGAGCGGATCGCCTCCCCCAACAACCCCGAGAAGGGCGTGCTCGTCCATGACCGCGCATTCGCCGAGCGGGAGATCCCCGACGGGCTCTCCAAGACGATCTTCGTCGGCGAGTGCAGCCGCGGCCCGTGGCCCGACGGCCAGTGGATCAACGGCCGCAATCTCTTCGACCAGGCCTACGCGATCAACTGGCCGACCTGGGAGGACGAGATCCGCAGCCGTCATCCGGGCGGTGCCCAGGCGCTGTTCGGGGACGGCGCCGTCCGTCTGCTCGACGAATCGACCGACCTCAGGGTGCTCGCGGCCGCCTGTACGCGGGCCGGAGCCGAGGCGACACCCTTGCCAGGAGCCATGCCATGACGATCCGCCGCCCGACGATCCAGCCTGCCATGGTGTTCGTCATGCTCGCCGTGGCCACGGCGGCCCGGGGCGAGGTCGTGACCTTCCAGGATCTGACGGTGCCCCAGGCGGGCTTCTTCAATGGCGATCCCGGCAACCTCGATCCGGGAGACGAGGTCTCGCAGTCATGGCAGAGCGTTGGCGTGGCCTTCTCCAACACTTACGGCATCGATGCGGACTACGCCTTTCCCTACTGGTCCGGATTCGCCTATTCCAACGTGGTCGACACCACCACCGCCGGCTTCACCAACCAATACGCCTCGTATCCCGGCGGTGGCTACCAGTCGACCACCTACGCCGTCGCCTACGCCAGCGGGGCCACCGTGACGCTGCCGACGGCGGCGAACGTCGCAGGGTTCCGGATCGCCAACACGACCTACGCCTACCTCGCGATGCAGGTTGGCGATCAGTTCAGCCCCGCGCTGGCGGCCGGCGGCTGGTTTCGCGTCACCGCAACCGGTCACCGATCCGGCTCCCCGATCGGCTCGGCCGAGCTGTATCTCGCCGATCTGCGGGGCGGCTCGCCGCCGGGCATCGTGGCGGGCTGGGAGTGGTTCGATCTCTCGGGGCTCGGCACCGTCGACGCGATCAGCTTTGGCTTCAGCGGCTCCGATGTGGGCACGTTCGGGCTCAACACCCCGGCCTACTTTGCGATGGACAACCTGACGTTCGCGGCCGTGCCCGAGCCCGGCCCCTGGGTGTTGTTGGTCGGCGGGCCGCTGGCGGCCGCCGTGGTGGCGTTGCAACGCGGGCGGCGATGAGCGGCGGCCCGTCACCTGCGCGCGAGGCCGTGCTCGCGCACAACGCTCGGGCCTGGGACCGGCTGGCGGACGGCGGCGCTGCGCTCGCCCGGCCGGCGGCCGACGAGGCCTTCGGCGATCCCCGCGGCTGGCTCGGCGGCGGCGGGCCGGAGGGGCGGCGGCCCTGGCTGCCGGCGAGCCTCGCGGGGCTCGAGGTGCTCTGCCTGGCCGCCGGCGGCGGCAAGCACGGTCCGCTCTACGCGGCGGCCGGGGCGCGGGTGACCGTGCTCGACCTCTCGGCCGCGATGCTCGCACTCGACCGGCAGGTGGCCCGGGAGCGGGGCATCGATCTCGCACTCGTGCAGGGCTCGATGTACGACCTCGGGATGTTCGGGCCGGCCCGCTTCGATCTGGTCGTGCATCCGGTGAGCACCTGCTACCTCGCCGATGTCGAGCCGGTGTTCCGGAGCGTGGCCCGGGTGACGCGGGCGGGCGGCCTCTACGTGAGCCAGCACAAGAGTCCGGTGAGCCTGCAGGCGGCTCTGACGCCGAACGCGGCAGGCCGCTACGAACTCGTGCATGATCTCGCCCGCCGCGAGTCGCTGCCGCCCGAGCCCCCGAGCCGGCTCCGCGAGGCGGGCACGCAGGAGTTCATCCATTCGCTCACGGCGGTCCTCGGCGGCCTCTGCCGGGCCGGCTTCGCGATCGAGGATCTCCACGAACCCGACCACGCCGAGGCGACCGCGCCCATCGGCTCGTTCGGCCACCGTGCCGCCTATGTGCCACCCTACCTGCGCATCCTCGCCCGCCGCCGGGGAGCAGCGACGGTGCTCGTGCCGTAGCTGCAAGATGAAGTTTCCTGGTGCCGAGAGGGGACAGTCCCCGGTTGGGGACAGTCCCCGGGAGCGACCATGCGCCACCTGGCCGGCAGACTGCAAGTCTGCCCCACTGGGGTCGGTTACAATTCAGCGATACCAACTCCGGCTGCCCAGCGATGCTGCTCCTGATCGACAACTACGACTCCTTCACCTGGAACCTCGTGCAGCGGTTCGGGGAGGTTGCCCCCGAGCTGGCCGTGGAGGTGCATCGCAACGACCGGATCACGACCGACGAGATCGCCGCGAAGGCGCCGTCGCACCTGGTCGTCTCACCGGGGCCGTGCACGCCCGACGAGGCGGGCATCTCCTGCGACGCCGTCCGCCGCTTCGCCGGGCGGATGCCGATCCTGGGCGTCTGCCTGGGGCATCAGTCGATCGGTCAGGTGTTCGGGGGACGGATCGTGCGGGCCGGGCGGCTGATGCACGGCAAGGTCGACTCGATCGAGCACGCCGGTCGCGGGCTGTTCGCCGGCCTCGCCAGCCCGATCGAGGCCACCCGCTACCATAGCCTCGTGATCGATCCCCCGACCCTCCCCCGCGACTTCGAGGTGGATGCCTGGTCGACCACGGCCGACGGCACGCGGGAGATCATGGCGATCCGCCACAAGACGCTGCCCGTGTACGGCGTGCAGTTCCATCCCGAGAGCTTCCTCACGCCGGTGGGCCACGACCTGCTGCGGGCCTTTCTGGCGATGGGCCCGATGGCGGCCTGACGGTCGCGCCCTTCCCCGGCAACGGCCCCGGAGACGTTCCATGATCGAACTCGCCGAGGCGATCACGCTCGTGGAAGCCACGGCCCGCCCGCTGCCGCCGCGCCGCCAGCGGCTGCCCGAGGCCTGCGGCCGCCGGCTGGCCGGGCCGGTCATGGCCGATGCCGACTCGCCTCCGTTCGACCGCGCGATGATGGACGGCTTCGCCGTCTGCGATGCCGACTTCGCCGTCGCGGCGGCCGCGTTCGTGGACCTCGAGGTGGCCTGCGATCTCGCCGCGGGTGACGTGACGAGGCTCGTGATCCGGCCGGGCTCGTGCGCCCGGATCATGACCGGCGCGCCGCTCCCGCCGGGGGCCGACGCCGTGGTGCCGATCGAGCGGGCGGTCGACGGCACCGGCCGCGCCCACGCCGGCGGGCGGGTGCGGCTCGCGGAGGATCGCTTCCGCCCGGGGCAGCACGTCGCCCCGCAGGGGGCGGCGTTTCGCAGGGGCGCCATGGTGCTGCCAGCGGGCAGTCTGCTCGACGCGGCCGCGGTGGGCCTGGCGGCCGAAGCTGGAGCCACGCATGTGCTGGCGGAGCCACAGGTTCGCGTGGCGCT
Source organism: Planctomycetota bacterium (assembly GCA_046075145.1). Lineage (GTDB taxonomy): Bacteria > Planctomycetota > Planctomycetia > Pirellulales > UBA1268 > QWPN01. Next base: position 2,555 of record JBJTPO010000396.1, on the reverse strand, counting down.
TGTCTCGACGGGCAGCGAACTTGTGCCCTGCGACCAGGTGCCTGCCCACGGGCAGACGCGAAATTCCAACGGCCCGATGCTGGCCGCGGCGGTCGCGCTGATGCATGCCGAGCCGATTCAGCTCGGGATCGCCGGCGACCGGCCCGAGGCGATCCGGGCCGCGATCGCGCAGGGGCTGGCCGCCGACGTGCTCGTGCTCTCCGGCGGCGTCTCGGCCGGCGACCTCGATCTCGTGCCGGGCATCCTGGCGGCCTGTGGGGTGGAGCAGGTCTTTCACAAGGTCCGACTCAAGCCGGGCAAGCCGGTCTGGTTCGGGATCCTGCAGCGTCCGGCGGCGCCACCCACGCTCGTGTTTGGTCTCCCGGGCAACCCCGCCAGCAGCCTCGTCTGCTTCGAACTCTTCGTGCGACCCGCGATCCAGATCCTCGCCGGCCGGCCGCCCTCGGCGTGGCACCTGCCCCGCGAGCGGGCCGTGCTCGTGGCGGAGGTGAAGGCTGCGGCGGATCGGCCGGTGTTTCTGCCCTGCCGCCTGCGGACGAGCGGCGCGGTGCTCGAGGCCGAGCCCCTGCCCTGGACCGGCTCGTCGGATCTCGTGGGCCTGGCGGCGGGCGCCGCCCTGCGGGGTGCGGCTCCGGGCCTGATCGCGCTGGCCGCCGGGGCGGGGCGGGTCGAGGCGGGCCGCGAGGTCGAGGTCGTGCGGCGGGGCGGGGCGGAGGCCTGATGACGGCTTGCCAGCCGCCCGCGGGTGCCTGCCGGGGGCGCCGGCGTGCCGGCGGACGATCAAAGGCCGGTTCTCACTCGGGAGCCACGAGGCCCAGGTCGCGGAGCTTGGCCAGGCACTCGTCCCGCTCGCGGCACCGCTCGAGCCCCTGCCACGACGGGTCCTGGGCCGCGAGGAAGGCAGCGTGTGTGGCCGGCACGTGGCCGGTCGCCGCGAGCCGGCGGATCACCTCGCGGTCGAGCCGCGTCAGCCGCACCGCCTCCATCCGGTAGTCGAGGAAGGCCTCCCAGACCAGGGGAAACAATGGGGCCACGATCTGGTGGCCGATGGCCTCGGCGTAGCGGCGGATCTCGAGTTGGGCGTGCGGATCCATCCGCAGCGCGAGGAAGTGGAGCAGGTTGTGGAGGTCGATCTTCCAGTAGGCCTCGGTGTAGGTGGAGAGCGGCAGGTCCTTGCGGGCCTGCTCGCGGGCGATGCCGGCTGCGAGCCGCTCCTCGTAGACGCGGCGAGCCTGGGCCTGCAGGTCGTGCTCGGCCGCGGTGTGCGGGTGGCCCGCGGCGGGCGGGAGCGGCGCGCCTGAGCCCTGGCGGTTGCTCGCGGCCTGGGTCCGCCACTGGTCGTCGGTGGTGCCCTGCATGGCGTCGATCGCCAGCGAGTAGCGGGTGGAGTATTCGTTGACGCTCGCGGTCCGGTGCCGGATCCACTGCCGCCAGCAGTCCATCGGCACACGGACGACGAACTTCAGCTCCGCCATCTCGAAGGGCGTGGTGTGGGCGTGCCGCAGCAGGTAGCGGATCAGTTGGCGATCGTCGCTCACCTTCCGCGTGCCCTCGCCATAGCTGACGCGGGCCGCCTGCACGACGCTCCCGTCGTCGCCCATGCAGTCGACGAGGGCCACGAACCCATCGTCGAGGACGGGCAGCTTCCGCCAGCGGAGCGACTCGACGAGGGCCGCGCGGTCGGGAAGGGCCGGGGATGGGGAGACGGTCATACGGCTGGACCCTGGAGGCGGAAAAGCCCACAGAATGCGGCAGCCGCCCAACGCGGTCAATCCTTCGCCAGCAACTCCTGCAGGAGCGTGGCCAGTTGGCGGGCGTCGTCGGAGCCGCGGACGTGCTCGATCCGCGACTTCGGCACCCCGAGCTTTTCGAGCGACCCGGCCACGCTCTCCCAGAGCTTGGCCCGCTTCTTCCCCTCGGCCAGATAGAGGTCGGTCACCTGCTCGCCGAGCCGCTGAAGCAGGACGGTGTCGAGGTTGTCGTAGTACCGCTTGACGATCGACTGCTGGTGCCGGGTCAGCTGGGCCATGGCCGGGTACTCCGCGATTCGGCCGGACGGCCGGCCGTCTGGCCGCGCCCCGTCCGTGCGGCTACAGTATCGGCCGGAAAACCGCGTCCGGTCGAGAGAATCCCATGCCCACCATCACGTTCACGAGCGAAAAGAAGGAAATCCAGGTTCCGGCCGGGGCGAATCTCCGCACCGAGGCCGTGCGGGCGGGCGTGCAGCTCTATCCCGGGGTGCACAAGGTGCTCAACTGCCACGGCCTGGGGCAGTGCGGCAGCTGCCGCGTCCTGATCACCAAGGGGATGGAGAACACGAGCCGCAAGGGGCTGCTGGAATCCGCCCGGCTGGCCGTGTCGCTCGCCGCGATCGGCAATGAGCAGACGATGCGGCTGGCATGCCAGACCCGGGTCAACGGCGACATCACCGTCGAGACCAAGCCGCCGCTGAATCTTTTCGGCGAGAACTTTTTCAGTTAGCTTCGCGGCCATCCATGGCCCGCGAAGCTAAGGCGAGGCGGAGGGCAAGCCAAGGTTGCCCTCGCCTCGCGGCT
>JBJTPO010000395.1:0-2031 GCA_046075145.1 Planctomycetota bacterium | reverse complement strand
GACGACATCATCGGCAGCGAGACCCGCAACGTGGTCGCCCGCCACGACCTGATCGAACTGATCCGCTCCAACAAGGATCGCCAGGCCGAGCAGGACGCCACCCTCGTCGAGGCCGGAGGACTCGTGGGCCGGCTGCCGCCGATCGAGTTCGGCCGCAAGGAGCTGGAGCGGGAGATCCTCCGCGCGGCCGCCCCGAAGGTGGGCATCTGGGGCATCGAACTGCTCGATGTCCGGATCAAGCGGGTCAACTACAAGGAAGGCGTGATCGGCAAGATCTACGACCGGATGATGTCGGAGCGACTACAGATCGCCGAGCGGTTCCGCTCGGAGGGGGCGGGCGAGGCGGCCAAGATCGAGGGCCGCAAGGAGCGGGATCTGCAACGCATCCAGTCGGAGGCCTACCGCAAGGTCCAGGAGATGCGGGGCACGGCCGACGCGAAGGCCTCGGAGATCTACGCCGCCGCCTACGGCTCGAGCCCGGCCGCGGCGGACTTCTACGGCTTCCTCAAGACGCTCGACACCTACAAGGCCACGCTCGGCGAAGACACGACGGTGATCCTGACCACCGACAGCGATCTGTTTGGCCTGCTCAAGCGGGTGGGCGACGGCCCGGCGAATCCTGCCGACTGAGTCCGCTTCCCCGGCAGCAGCCGGAGCCAGGCTCGTCCCGCCACCGTCGGCCGACCGGCATTCCCCCACCCCCCGGCACGGTGGTAACCTGCAGAGGTGCCGGCGGCTTCCTCGCCGTGCCTCGTCCCGGAGACTCCCATGCGCAGCGGCAACCCCACGCTCAACGCCACCACCTTTGAAAACTTCGGCGTCTCTCGGCAAGGCACGGCCGCCGCGCCGGCCGACGCGATGACGATCAACGGCACCGCGCAGAAGACGTTCTTCCTGCTGGTGCTGGCCCTGGGCTCCGCCTGCTTCACGTGGTCGCGGACGTTCCGGCTCGTCGAGGCCGACCCCTCGGGCGCGATCGGTTCGGTCGCCCCTTGGGTCTTCGGCGGTGCGATCGTGGGCCTCGTCACCGCCCTCGTGATCTGCTTCAAGCACACCTGGGCGCCGATGCTGGCGCCAGTGTACGCCTTGGCCGAGGGGCTGTTTCTCGGGGGCGTCTCCGCGGGATTCGAGGCGCAGTATCCTGGCATCGTGATCCAGGCGGTGGGGGGCACGTTCGGCACGCTGGCCTGCCTGCTCTTGGCCTACCAGTCGGGCCTGATCCGGGCCACGGAGAACCTCAAGCTCGGGATCGTGGCGGCGACGGGCGGGATCGCCCTGCTCTACCTCGTGACCTTCATCGCCGGGCTGTTCGGCTTCCCGCTTTTCTCGTCGCTGTTCGGCAGCGGGATCATCGGGGTCGGCTTCAGCGTGGTGGTGGTGTCGATCGCCGCCTTGAACCTTGTGCTCGACTTCGACTTCATCGAGCAGGCCGCCGACCGCGGGGCGCCCAAATACCTCGAGTGGTACGGCGCCTTCGCCCTGATGGTGACGCTCGTCTGGCTGTATCTCGAGATTCTCCGCCTGCTGGCCAAGCTCAACGACCGCCGCTAGCCTCAGGGGATTGCGGGGTCTCCAGCGAGTCCCGATCGGGCCCGTAGCTCAGTGGTGAGAGCAGGGGACTCATAATCCCTTGGTCGTGTGTTCGAATCACACCGGGCCTAGTTGTTTTTGATGATTTTCTGTGAGGACAAAGTGGTCTGACCAAATCCTGACCAAATGATCGAGGTTAGGGGATGAGTCTGGCCGAGTGGGAATCCCGATGGACGAGCGAACCAACTTCTTCGTCGGTGACGTCCTCCCCGTTTCCTGATCCATCCGGGATGTTAGGTTTTTTGACCTTGGCATCACCAGAAAGGGCGGGAATTCTTCGGGCGAATAGTAGAATCCATCGGGACCACATAGATTTTGGATTCGACGGGAGTAAGACAGCTTCGGCTCCGCTGCTTCCGCCGGCCCGGGATCGACGGGCCGACCTTTCGCCATCACCCCAGGTTCATCATGCGCACGATCTCCCGTCTCCTGCTCGCCGCA
>JBJTPO010000394.1:0-4785 GCA_046075145.1 Planctomycetota bacterium | reverse complement strand
GGGTTCAAGGACGTTCGCGACTTCGTCGACGAACTCGAGCCGATCCTGGCCGAGTCGGCTCAGCCCGACGGTCGCCGGTAGTCGCCCCGCACGCCGCCGGTCTTCTCCTCCAGGCGGACACCGCTCAGTTCCATCCCGGGGTCGATCGACTTGGCCATGTCGTAGATCGCGAGGGCTGCGGCCGTCGCCGCGACGAGGGCCTCCATCTCCACCCCGGTCCGGGCCGTGGCTCGGACGGTGGCCTGGATCGCGACGTGGTCGGCGGGCGTGCAGTCGATCGCCACCTCGACCGCGTCGAGTGGCAGGGGATGGCAGAGCGGCACGAGGTCGCTCGTCCGCTTGGCGGCCATGATTCCGGCCAGCCGGGCGGCGGCCAGGGCGTCGCCTTTCTCCAGGCCACCGTCCCGGATCCGGGCGAGGGTCTCGGCCCGGGCCACGAGCCGGGCGGAGGCCCGCGCCGTCCGCAGCGACACCGGCTTGCCCCCGACGTCGATCATCCGGATGTCGGCCGCGCGCTGGTCTCTCATGGCCCGGATGATAGCAGCCCGGGAGGCCAACGCGACGGCCCGGCGCGCCCCGAGGGATGCGCCGGGCCGTGGTCATGGAGTCGCCGGTGAGTTGGGTGAGACCCGTTCCGCCGGCCTTGGGCCGCCGGGGAACGCGGCCTCAGACCAGCTCCTTCTTGGCGCCGATGAGGGTGCGGAGCCGCTCGGCCAGCAGGGCCACGTCGAAGGGCTTCTTGAAGCTCTCGTTGACGTGGTTGCGGTCGACCGTGATTTGCGACCCATCGTCGGGCAGCAGGGCGATCACGATCGTGTCGGCGTACTCGGGATTCCGCTTCAGGTTCTGGCAGATCTGCTGGGCGTCGATCCGGCCGATCGAGTAGTCCACCACGATGCAGTCGGGATGGAAGCTCTCGGCCTGGATGCCGGCCTCGAAGCCGCTGGCCGCGACCTGGATCTTGAACGACTTCTCCACGGGGAGGTGTCGCTTCACGTTCTCGATCAGGACCTGGTCCTGGCCGACGAGCAGCACCTTCGCCATCGCCTCGTCCTCGAGGTCGCCCAGCGGCATGCCGTGCTCCTTGAGGAACTTGATCAGATACTCCCGCGGGATCCGGCGGTCCTGGCTGCCCGGAATGCGGTAGCCCTTGAGCCGGCCGGAGTCGAACCACTTGCTCACCGTACGGGGAGCAACTTTACAGATCTTGGCGACCTGGCCTGTCGTGAAAACCTTCATCGCGTGGACTCCATGAATGGATCTTTCGTGTCCGGAATCGACATGGCCAGTCCGCCGGCGCAAGACCCGCGGGACACGGCCCCCCTGTGGTGCGAATCGGTCGAGCAACGCGGGGAGCGCCGCACCGTCGTGCCCCGCGCCGGAAGGTCCGAGGGCGCACGGGGGGCGTGAGAAGGGCCGGCCACCAGCCGTCGCCCGGAACGGGCGTTGGCCGGCACCAGCCTTGGACTCGCAGGATTCCCCCCCTGCGCCACGCCGCCGGCCGGCCGGGATCGCTCCCGGACACGTCCGTGACGTGACCATCCAGCCCTGTAGATCGAAAGATCGTGTCGTGCGACTTGAGCTGAACTTCGGGGACGCAGCGAACGAAGCGGAAAAAGGGGGTCAGGCCGCCCGGCTGGTGCGGGCGGCGGCGGCCGTCTCGAACCGGACGGACATCCGCTTGGAGACGCCCGACTCCTCCATGGTCACCCCGTAGAGTGTGCCGGCGGCGGCCATCGTCTTCTTGGAGTGGGTGACGACGATGAACTGGGTCGCGCACAGGAAGTCGCGGAGCACCCCCACGAACCGGTCCACGTTGGCCTCGTCGAGGGCCGCATCGACCTCGTCGAGCACGCAGAACGGGCTGGGGCGTGAGCGGAAGATCGCCAACAGCAGCGCCACGCAGGTCATGGTCTTCTCGCCCCCCGAGAGCAGCGAGATGTTGCGGGGCTCCTTGCCGGGCGGCCGGGCGACGATCTCCACCGAGGTCTCGAGCAGGTCCACGCCCGGCTCTAGCACGAGGTCGGCTTGGCCGCCGCCGAAGACGCGCTCGAAGAGTTCGCGGAAGTGGCCGCGGACGGTCTCGATCGTTTCGCCCAGCAGCCGGCGACTGTCGTCGTCGATCCGCGCGATCAGCTGCTCAATCGCCTCGCGGGCGGTGGTCACATCGTGAAGCTGGGCCTCGAGGGTCGCCAGCCGGGCGGCGAGTTCCTCGGCCTCGGCCAGCGCTTCGAGGTTGACGCTGCCCATGTGGGCCACCTTGCGCCGCAGTTCCTCGATCGCCGCCTCGAGTTCGCCCCGATCGGCGGGGATCGGCTCGGGCTCGGGGGCCCCCGAGGCTGGCAGAGCCGCCTCCGCGGGGTGACTCGCATCGTCCGGCGGAGCCGCCTCCGCGGATGGAGCGGCCGCCGCCACGGCGTCGATGTCGAGGTCATACTCGTCGCGGATCCGCTCCACGATCCGAACCCGCTGGTGGCGTGCTTCGCCGGCCTCGAGTTCCCGGGCGTGGATTCGCTCGGAGATGGAGGCCACCTGATCGCGGGCGGCGTCCTGGTCGGCCGCGGCCGAGCGACGTGAGGCTTCGCAGCGGATGGCCTCATCCTCCGCGGCCGCCAGGGCGACGCCGGCCTGTTCAGCCTCCCAGGCAAGCTCGGCATGGTCCCCGCCCGCCGCGAGCAGTTCGAGCTCCCAGGTCCGGAGCCGGCCCGCGGCTTCCTCGACGACGCGATGCGCCAGCGCGACCGCCTCGCGGTGGCCGCGGACGCGTTCGGCCACGGCGGCACCCTCGTCGCGGTAGCGGTCCATTTTCTCAGCGAGGGCGACCCGCTCGACCTTCAGTCGCTGGAGATCCTCGATCAGCTCTCCGCGGCTTCGCTCCAGCCGGTCGACAGCCTCGCGGCGCCGCGCGAGGTCGGTCTCGGCACCCGCGACGGCGGCAGCGGCCTCCGCGAGCGCAGCCTGCGCGGCGCGGCCGGCGGCTTCCGCGGCGATCGCCTTGCGTTCCGCCTCCTGCACCGCCTCGTCGGTCCGGCTGATCGTGTCGTCGGCCGCCCGTTCGTCGCGGCCGAGACGATCGAGGTCGGCCCGTGCCAGGGCGATGGCATCGGCCGCCTGCTGACGGCGACCCTGGGCGGCCTTCAACTCGTCGGCGAGGCTCGCGAGTTCGGCTTCGCGGGTGGTCACGGCCGCGGTCGCCCGGTCCACGGCGGCTGCGAGTTCGGTGAACCGCTGTTCGAGCTCGCGGAGTTCGCTCCGCCGGGCGACGAGCCCGAGGGTTGCCATGCCCGCGCCGATCTCGAGCCCGCCCGTCGCCGAGAGCGACTCGCCGGCCCGGGTCAGCACGAGCGTGCCGACCGGGGCGGTCTCGAGCAGGGCGGCGGCGTCGCCGAGCGACTCCACCACCCAGGCGCGGCCCAGCAGGCGGCGAACAAGCGCCGCGTCGACAGGGGGCGCGGCGGCTGTCACCAGCCGATCGAGCCGGCCCACGACGCCAGCCTCGATCGGCGGCTCGAAGTCACCGGGCTCCGGCAGTGCGGCGGCTGCGACGAAGCCGACCCGGCCACCATCCGCAGGGTGGCCCGGGACGGTGGTGTGCCAGCCGATGACGTCATCGAGCGAGGCGACGAGCAGGCAGCGGGCGAGCTGCCCGAGCGCCAGATCGACGAGCGCGGCCCACTCGACCGGCACCACCAGCGCGTCGGCGAGCATCCCGGCCAGTCCCGGCACGGCCGAATCGGCATCCCGCAGCAGACCGCGGGCCGCGTCGGAGAGTCCGTCCTGCCGGACGACGAGATCGTGCAGGAGATCGCGCCGTTCGCGGCAGGCCTCGGCGGCGGCCCGGCCATCGGCCAGGTCACGCCAGGCGGCCTGCAGCCTGGCCGTGGCGTCACGGTGAGCGGCCTCGGCCGCGTCAACCTCTCGATTCGCCTTGGTCAGTCGGGCCTGCAGCGACTGGATGTGTCCCTCGCCCGCCGCGCGGGCCTCGTCGAGCCGGGCCCGACGGTCACGGGCGGCGACGGCGGCATCGCGTGCCGACTCGACGGCGGTCACCGCCGCGGTGATCCGCTGTGTGACGACCTCCGTCGATGCCTCGAGCCGCAACCGGCTCTCCCGCCGCTCGTCGAGCGTCGCGGTCGCCGCGGCGAGGAGTGTCCGGGCGTTGACCGCGTCGTCACCGGAACCGGCCGCCAGTTGGGCACACGCCGCGAGTCGGGCCTCGACGGCAGCCAGCGCCGCGGCCGTGGCATCGCTCCTGGCGGCAGCCGCCTCGGCCTCGGCGGCGGCGGCCGAGGCTGCATGAACGCTCTGGTCACGGGTGGCCGTGGCCCGTGCGACGCCGGTCTCGAGATCACCGCGGCGCGACTGCTGCCAGCGGAGCGTGGTCACCGCCGCCGCCTCCTTCTGGTTGGCCGCGGCAGCCTCGGCACGAAGCCGTGAGAGCGTCGATTGATGGGCCTCGAACGCGGAGGCCAACGCGGCGAGCGACCCCGCCGCCGCGACCCCGCAGGATTCGGCCGCGGTCAGGGCGGCCCGATCGGCCGCCAGGGCCTCCTCGACCACCGCGACCGTCGCATCCACACCGGCGAGGTCGCGGGTCGCGGCCGCGAGGCGGAGGTTCTTGAGCCGATCGGTCAGGCTCCGCCAGCGGCGGGCCCGGGCGGCCTGGTTGCGGACGGTCTCGAGCCGGCGCGAGAACTCCCCCACGATATCGGCCAGCCTCTTCCAGTTCTTCTCGGCCCACTCGAGCCCCAGGAGGGCCTCGACGCGGAGGGCTCGGAACAGAGC
>JBJTPO010000393.1:0-2901 GCA_046075145.1 Planctomycetota bacterium | reverse complement strand
CCTCGAACTCCCACAGCCCGCCGATGCCCGAGCCGATCACCACGCCGCAGCGGAAGGGATCTTCCTTCGAAAAGTCGAGCCCGGAGTCGGCCACGGCGTCTTTGGCCGAGGCGAGCGCGAACTGCGTGAACCGGTCGAGCCGCTTGAGTTCCTTCGGCGGGGCAATGTCCTCGCTCTCGGCGTGCCAATGCACCTGGCCGCCGAACTGGACGCGGTAGCCCTCGACGCCGAACAGGTCGATCGGGCCGACGCCGCTGTCACCGCGGACGATCCGCTGCCAGAAGGTCTCGATGGTCCGTCCGAGTGACGTGACCAGTCCCAGGCCCGTCACCACCGCCCGTCGCTTCATCGCGTCTCCCGCCGCTCAGCCGGCGGCAGACCCGGAGGCCTGCTGCTTCTCGATGAACTCGATCGCCTGGCCGACGGTCTGGATCTTCTCGGCGGCATCGTCGGGGATGTTGATCTCGAACTCTTCCTCGAGTTCCATCACCAGTTCGACGGTATCGAGCGAGTCGGCGCCGAGGTCGTTGATGAACGACGTCTCCCGGGTGATCTGCTCCTTGTTCCCCCCGAGCTGCGACGCCACGATTTCGATCACTCGCTCTTGAACTGATGCCACCTTGCGAATCCTCCACGGGCTCGGAGCCGGACCTTGCACGGGCTGGGCAGCCTCCAGACTGCGCCGCTTGCCCGTGTTCACCGCGAAGATATACCCGTTTCGCCCCGAACGTGTCCAGACCGTGAAAATCCGCCTGAACCGGGCTGGGCACGCTCCACATACGTCGGTTTGCCGGCGTTCGCCAGGAGACCGTGAGGGGTTGCCCGTGCCCCGGAGCCGGCCTTGATAGCGAGTGGAGGCAGGATGCCGAGAGCGAGCTAGCATGGAGCGAGCGAAGGGCAGGATGCCCGTAGCGAGCGTCCGGCGATGGTGACGGGCAACCCCGAGCCCTCGCCAGAGGGCTCAACCGCGCCGCAACACAGCCGTCATCCTATCAGCCCGCCGTCCACGACGAGGGTCTGGGCGGTGATGTAGCCGGCCGATGGTGAAGCGAGAAACAGCACCGCGTCGGCGATCTCGGTCGCCTCGCCCAGCCGCTTGGCCGGCACCCGCTTCTTGACCTCGTCGAGCAGCACGTCGCCCAGCGCCGCCGTCATGTCGCTGGCGATAAAGCCCGGGGCGACGGCGTTGACCGTGATCTTCCGGCCGGCGAGTTCCTTGGCGACCGTCTTCGTGAGGCCGACCAGCCCGGCTTTGGAGGCGGCGTAGTTGGCCTGGCCGGGGTTGCCGATCAGCCCGGAGACGCTGGCCACGTTCACGATCCGGCCATACCGCTGCTGCATCATCGGCCGGCTGGCCGCCCGCATGAAGAGAAAAGGGCCGCGGAGGTTCGTGGTGAGCACCGTGTCCCACTCCTCGTCGCTCATCCGCGGCAGGAGGGTGTCGCGGGTCACGCCCGCGTTGTTGACGAGGATGTCGAGCCGTCCCAGCTTCTCCACGACCGCATCGACCACCTGCTGGATCGCCTCGGCCTTCATCACGTCGCAGGGGAAGGCCTCGGCCTTGCCGCCGGCGGCCTGGATGCCAGCGGCCACCTCAGCCAGCTTGTCAGCCGAGCGGGCCACGAGTGCGACGGTCGCGCCGCTGGCCGCCAGAGCCTCGGCGATCGCCCGGCCCAGCCCCTGCGAGGCGCCGGTCACGAGGGCCACCTGCCCGGCGAGGTCGACCTTGATCCGCCCCTCCGGCTGGGTCTTTTTCTTCGCGTCGCCCGATTCCGCCATCACAGAACCTCCGGATCGAATCACACTCGTGGATGCCGTCAGTCGAACACGCCGCTCGTGGCGACAGACCGGTCGATCCGCTTCATCAGGCCGCGGAGCACGCGGCCGGGACCGACCTCCCACACCGAGCGGACACCGGTGGAGAGGATGTATGCCACGGAGTCGTGCCACTCGACAACCCCGACCACCTGCCGCGCCAAAAGCCCGCGGATCTCGGCGGCATCGGTGTGGGGCCGGGCGTCGACGTTGCTGACCACCGGAATCCGCGGCGGGCGAACCTCGGCCCGGGCCAGGGCCGAGGTGAGTCGCTCGACCGCCGCCTGCATCAGCGGCGTGTGGAAGGCGCCAGCCACCTCCAGCCGGACGCACTTCATCGCGCCGGCGGCCGGGGCCTCGGCCTCGAGCCGACCGCAGGCGTCGCGGTCGCCGGAGACGACGATGTTGCCGGGGCAGAGCACGTTGGCCACCTGCAGGATGCCGTTGCCCCGGCAGGCGGCGCAGAGGGCCATGACGGCGTCCCGCTCCATTCCCAGCACGGCCACCATGCCGCTGGGCGCCGCCTCGGCGCAGTCCTGCATCGCGCTGCCGCGTTCGGCGACGATCCGCACCGCGTCGTCAAAACCCAGCGCTCCGGCGAACACAAGCGCCGTGTACTCGCCGAGCGACAGTCCGGCCGTGATGGTGGCGGCGTCGAGTGGTGCCGGGTCACGGGCACGTTGAACCTCGAGGGCCGCGAGGCTCGTCACCAGGATCGCCGGCTGGCTGACCGCCGTGGTGTTGAGTCGGTCGGCCGGGCCCTGCCGGCAGAGATCCAGCAGGTCGTATCCCAGCAGGTCGGAGCCGCGGGCAAAGAGTCGGGCGGCGGCCGGATGCCCGGCTACCCAGTCGCCCGCCATGCCCACGGATTGGGCTCCCTGGCCGGGAAACAGCACCGTGGCGGCCGAAGCACCTGCCGGGGAATCGCCCAAGGGGCTACTCCTCGGTCTTGACCACGGGGCGGCCCATGTAGTGGCCGCAGGTCTCGCAGACCCGGTGCGTGGGCACCGCCTTCCCGCAGGTAGGGCAGAAGGTCAGCTGCCGGGGGGTGAGGAAATCGTGGGCCCGACGGGAGCGGGTCTTCTG
>JBJTPO010000392.1:0-6047 GCA_046075145.1 Planctomycetota bacterium | reverse complement strand
GCGGGTTCGAGTCCCGTCACCCTCGCTTCTCACCGCAGCCCGGGCGTGTCCCGGTCGACCTCAGCCCGGCCCCGTGCCGCCCGCCCCCGCCAGCCCTCGTGCCCAGCCGCCGGCTCTCCCCGCACCCCGACCGACCAGCGACGGCCGTGGTGACCGGCGCCGCCAGCGGTCTGGGCCGTGCGCTGCTCGACCGGCTCGCGGCCACCGGCTGGCAGGTCGCGGCGGTGGACCTCGACGAGCCACTGGCGACGCTCCCGCCGATGGCAGGCGTGACGCCGATCGCCGCCGACGTCCGTGATGCCGACGCCTGGCGGATGCTTCACGACCGGCTGCGCGGCGAGTGGCCGGGGCTCGGGCTCCTGGTCAACGCGGCCGGGGTCGGCGCGACCGGCGAGGTGGGCACGCTGCCCGACGCCCAGTGGCGGCGCGTGCTCGACACGAACCTGCTTGGCACCGCGCTCGGCTGCGAGACCTTTCTCCCCTGGCTGCGTTCGGCCCGACGCTCGCACCTCGTGAACGTGGCCTCGATCGCCGGCATCCTCGCGCCGCCGTCGATGGCGGCCTACGCGGCGAGCAAGGCGGGCGTGATCGCGATCTCGGAGGCGATCGCGGCCGAATGCGACCGGCGGCGGCCGGGAGTGACGGTGGTCTGCCCCGGGTTCTTCCGCTCGGGGCTGCTCGGGTCGTGGCACTTTTCGAGCGGGATCGAGCGGCGCGAGGCCGAGCGGCGGATGGCGGCCTCGCTCTGGTCGAGCGAGCGTGTCGCGGACCACGTGATGGCCGCGGTCGACCGCAACCGCCGCTACGTGGTGGTGGGCCACCAGGCCCGCTGGCTGTGGCGGCTCAAGCGGCTCGCCCCGCGCACGACCACCGCGCTCGTGCAGGCCATCTACCGCCGCCTCAAGTGACCGCCCGGCGCTGGAGGTCGATTCGTCCGTGTGGACGTCGCGAGCCACAGCGGGCACGACCACGGCCGCCCGGAGGTGCGGCCGGCGGCCGGAGGGCCGCCAAGGCGGCAATGGCCACGGACGGCATTGCCGCCGTAAAGAAGCATGGCCCGGCGGGCGCTCAAGCCAGCTCGTCCAGCCAGGCCCGCAGTTCGTTCTCGTATTCGCTGGCCAGCCCGCCCACGATCAGTTGGCGGTGGAAGCTCGCGGCGCCCCCCTTCTTGTGGTCGGCATCCTCGGCGCTGGGAAACCGCTTGGTGGGATCGGGGGCGATCAGGCCGCGGCAGAAATCCATCAGCAGTTCGTTGCAGGTGACCTCCGCGGGCAGCACCTGCGGCAGCCGGTGGACGAGCGACCGCTTCGCCTCCAGGAGGTCGCGGAACGACTGCAGGCCCGCGAAGGGTGGCTGGCCCGAGAGCATCTCGACGAGCACGTAGCCGAGGCTCGCCAGGTCGCTGCGGGGCGTGTTGTCTCGCCCCTCGAGCACCTCGGGGGCGGCGTAGGCCGGCGTGCAGGTGCGGGTGGGGGGCAGGTCGTCGACGGCATGGGCCGAACCGATGTCGATGATCTTCGCGTTGCCCGTCCGCTTGACCATGATGTTGGCGGTCTTGATGTCGCCGTGAACGATCCCCTCGCGGTGGAGCGCGGCCAGGGCCGCCAGGCACTCCCGTACGATCGCGATCGCCACGCCGGGCTTGAGCCGCGACTGCCGTGGGCCCGCGGTCACGCAGACGTTGTTGAGGTACTGCCAGCGGTCCTCGTCCACGCTGGCCCGCGTCTGCTCGAGCAGTTCCGGCGCCAGGAGCCGCGACAGGTCGTACCCGTCGATCCACTCCATCTCCATGATCCGGATCCGTCGCTGTTCGACGAAATTCTGCACGTCGAGCAGGTTGTCCTGCTGGATCTGGGCCACGCGGGCCGCCACCGAGGCGATCCGGTCCATCGCCTGCATGTAGAGGCTCTCGGTCTCGTACCGCTCGGGCGAGAAGATCTTGAGGGCCACCGGGAGGGTGAAGTCACCCGCCCCGCGGCGCGTCGTGAGGTAGACGACGCCCTGCCCGCCCGCGCCGAGCCGGCGGGAGAGCGTGTGGTATTCCGTCCAGCTGAGCCGGCCGGAGCCGAGGATCTCGGTGTAGCGGGAGAGCAGTTCCTCGGGACACGGGGCGCCCACGTCGCCGGCGGCCGGGATCGTGGGCCGCTCCTCCCGCAGGATGGTGGTGCTCATGGTCGGCCGCCGTGCCCGTCGGTTCCGTCGGGGGGCGGCTCCGGAAACCCGAGCCGCTGGTCGACGAGGTTCCTCAGGGCCTCTCCCCGAAGATACCTTCGGAGATTGTCGCAGAAAAACTCCGTCATCGCATCGATTCGGCGGCCGCTTTGGCCGGCGACGTGGGGTGTGATCACGAGCCGCGGGGCCCGCCACAGGGGGCTGTCGGCGGCGGGCGGCTCCTCCGGCGTGACGTCGAGGGCGGCCGAGTCGAGCCGGCCGCTCTCCAGTGCGGCGACGAGGGCCGCCTCATCCACGAGCGGCCCGCGGGCCACGTTGACCAGGATCGCCCCCGGCTTCATCCGCGCGAAGGCCGCGGCGTCGATCATGCCGCGGGTATGCTGCGTGAGCGGCGCACAGAGGAAGAGCACATCGGCCGCGGCGAGCACGTCGGGGAGGGCGGATGGGGGCCCGAGAAACTCGACGCCCGGCGGCTTCCGCACCGGAAACCAGTCGGTCGCCAGGATGCGCACGCGGAAGGGCGCGAGCACCTCCGCCAGCCGGCGGCCCACGCCGCCCAAGCCCACGATCCCCACCGTAGCCCCGGTCAGGTCGCGGGTGGGGCGGCGGACGAACTCGCGGGCGGCCTGCTGGGCGAGGAACAGCGGCAGCCGCCGGGTGCAGGCGATCGCCAGGCCGACGGCGTGCTCCGACACCTGGTCGGCGAGCACCCCCGAGGCGCTCGTCACGATGATCGACGAGTTGACGACCGCGGGCACCAGGCAGTGGTCGAGCCCTGCGGCCGACGACTGGATCCACCGCAGCCTGCCCTCGGAGACCACCTGCTCCCAGGGCACGGGCACCTTGGGATGCCCGCAAAAGATGTCGGCCGATCGCAGTTCCGCGGCCACCCGCTCCTGGCCGGCATCGACCAGGTGGGCCTCGGGCGCGACCGCCGCGATGGCAGCGACGTGCGCGGGCTCGACGGGATAGCAGAGGACGATCCGCATGGGGGCCGGCCGTTGTCGCAGCCGGACCCGCATTCTGGCAAGGGCTCCACCATGTCACGGGCGCCGCAGGCCGCGGCGACCGGGGACTTGCTGAGGGGTGCGGTCCGAGGTTCAACTACAGGGACGGCTCGACTTCCGTGCCTCCGGCCCGCCATGCGCACTACGCTCCTCGCCCTCGTCGCCCTGGCCTTCCTCCGCACGGTGATCGGCCTGCACTTCTTTCTCGAGGGAGTGAGCCATCTCCGCGACCCGGCGTGGTCGAGCGTGGGCTTCCGCAAGGCGGCCGTCGGCCCGCTGGCTCCGAGGTACCGGGCGCTCCTGCCGGAGACGGGCGACTGGTCGGCCACGCTCGGGGCTGCCGACCGGCGGCCGGCCGACGAGGCGAGCGCGGCCTGGGAGAAGAGCGTGGTCGCGGGCTGGGAGACGCGGCTCGTGGACCGGCTGCGGGTCGTATCGCTGCCGGAGGAGAAGCTCGAGGCCGCCAAGGCCGCCCTGGACGCGTCGCGCAAGGAGCTGGCCGGCTGGCTGGCCGGCCTGCGGCCCGACCTCGCCGACTACCGGCTCGAACTCGTCCGACTGGCCGACAAGGAATCGACCAAGGCCGCGGCGGAGGTGCCGTTCGAGCGCGAACGAGTGGCCAAAAAGCAGCGGGAACTCGCCGGCAAGGCCTCCGCCTGGATGAGCGAGGCGGCCGCGATGGGCCGGCGCCTCGAGGCCATCTGGGACGAAGCCCTGCCCGCCGCCGACCGGGAGAAGCTCGCCGCCGTCGCCCCCAAGACGGCCCTCTGGAAGGGTGACCGGTTCGTGAGCTGGTCGCTCGTGACCATCGGCGCCTGCCTCGTGCTCGGCCTGCTCGTGAAGTTCAACGCCATGGGCGGCGCGCTGTTTCTGGCGACGGTCGTGGCCTCGCAGCCATTCTGGGTGCCGGGTGCCCAGGCCACGTATGACCAATGGGTGGAGCTGGCCGCGCTCCTGGCGCTCGCGGCCCTGCCCACCGGCGGCTGGAGCGGCCTCGACTACTTCCTCCAGCCCTGGCTTTCCACCCGCTGCCGACTGGCCGGCGGCTGCTGCGGCGCGGCCACGACCCGCGGCCACTGACACGACCTTTCTTCCCGAGGTGACCCGATGAACCTGTCCGAGCAGCAGAAGCAGATCGGCAAGGACAACTTCTCCGACGCCGTGAACATCACCCGCCGCGACTTCCTCGCGGGCGTGACCGCGGGCGTGGCGGCCGGGGCCGGCCTCGGCTCGCTCTACTTCGGCTACGGCAAGAGCGTGGGCGATCCGCTCCGGGTGGGCGTGGTCGGCACGGGCGACGAGGGAAGTGTCTTGATCGGGGCCCACAACCCCGACTACCTGAACGTGGTCGCGATCGCCGACATCCGCCCCTACAACCGGTTTCGCGGCTTTCATGGCGACGCCTCCAGCCCCAGCGCCCTGGCCGCGCGGCCCGGCCTGATGGCGAAGTATGGCTGGACGACCGAGGACGCGGCCCGCAGGCAGGTCAAGGTCTACGAGGCCTACGAGGAACTGCTGGCGGATCCCAACGTGGAGGCGGTGATCATCGCGCTGCCGCTCCACCTCCACGCCCCCGCGGCGATCAAGGCGATGCGGGCGGGCAAGCACGTGCTCACCGAGAAGCTGATGGGCCACAGCATCCATGAGTGCAAGGAGATGGGCCGCGTCGCCCGCGAGACGGGCAAGCTCCTGGCCACGGGCCACCAGCGGCACTACAGCATCCTCTACGACAACGCCGTCCACACGATCGGCACCGCGAAACTGATCGGCGACCTGCACGCGATCCGGGCCCAGTGGCACCGCGGCAACCTGCCCGGCAAGGATTCCTGGAAGCCGCCGATGCCGGGCGACGAGAAGCTCGTCAAGCAACTCGACGGCTGGAAGCAGTCGCTCGGCAAGGCCAAGCCCGCCGAGATCGACGCCCTGCGCAAGCGGATCGCCCAGGCGGAGGCCCAGCTGCTCGACGCCGACGTCGAGGCGGCCAAGTATGGCTACACCTCGATGACGCTTGGCGACGGCTCCACGCGGACTCCGCTCGAGGAGCTGATCCGCTGGCGGCTCTGGCAGCGGACGGGCGGCGGCCTGATGGCGGAGCTTGGCAGCCACCAGCTCGACGCGGCCGGGATCTTCGTCTCGGCGGCCCACGGCAAGGGCAAGAAGATCAGGCCGCTGACGGTGACCGCCGTCGGCAACCGCAGCCTGTTCCCGGCCGACCGCGAGATCGACGACCACGTCTAATGCATGTACGAGTATCCGGCCCCGGGCTACTTCGACGACGACGGAAAGGTGGCCGACCCGAACAAGAAGATCGTGGTCACCTACTCCTCGATCAACGGCAACGGGTTCGGCGGCTACGGCGAGGTGGTGATGGGCACCGCCGGCACGCTGATCCTGGAGCAGGAGCAGGAGGTGATGCTCTACAAGGACGCCGCCCGCGACACGCGGGTGACGGTGGCCAGCGGCAAGGACGGGGCGCCCGCCCTCGACACCACCGAGAGCGGGGCCGGCCCGGCCAAGGCGGCTGGTGGCAGCGGCGGAGACGCCCCGCCCTCCCGCGGCTACACCGAGGAGATGGAGCACTGGGCCTGGTGCATCCGCAATCCCGCCCCCGAAAATCTGCCCCGCTGCAAGCCGGAGGTGGCGATCGCCGACGCGGTGATCGCACTGGTGAGCAACATCGCCCTGGCGAACCCGACGACGCAGGCCAGGATCGAGTTCAAGCCGGAGTGGTTCGACATCGCCAGCGACGAGACGCCGGAGGGCGTGAAGCCCGACGTCTCCCGCGACCGCTACCGGGCCTAATGCGGATCCGACGTTCGTATGACGCCGGCTCGGGGGCGGCAAAAGTCTCGTCGCTTATGGCCGCGG
>JBJTPO010000391.1:0-1052 GCA_046075145.1 Planctomycetota bacterium | reverse complement strand
CCACCCGCTTGTCCCCCGCCGGCTCGGCCGGGCCGAGCACGCCCTGGAGCGTCTCGAGCAGCTTGCCGAGATCCTTGACCGGCACGTAGCCGTGGATCACGGGCATCTCGCCGTCGGCGGTCACGATCACGCCGGCCGGCCGATTGACGTCGAGGCCGGCGAGGCCCTTGAACTGCGTGGCCATCATCACGAACGACTCGGCCAGCGCCGCCAGCGTGGGATTGCCCACCCGCTCCCCGAACCAGCCGATCTGCTTCTTCATGTCGGCGTAGCCGTCGACAGCCACGACCGCGACCACGGCGGGCTCGGCGGCGCGGGCGGCGGCGAGAAGGGGCGTGGCCGCGAGGGCCGCAACCATAAGCAGACGGACGGGGGCTCGCATGGCAGGATGCGCTCCTGGTTTGGGGTCGGTGCCGGGTGAGGCACGCGGAACGGAAAGTGTATCAGAACCGCTCGCCGGCCTATATCCTGCGGCGACTGCCGTCATGCGAACCGCCGAGTCCCATCCGCCGAGCGAACTCGAGATCCTGCTGGTGCGCCGCCGCCCGCGGGCCCGCCTCCAGGGGCTCCTCTACCTGCTCACCTGCCTGACCACGTTCGCCGCCGGGGCGGTGGGCTGGCAGCCGCTGCTCTTGGGCGTGGACGACGCGGGCATCGCCGCCGCGGTCACCAACCACTGGGATCGCGGGCTCCTCTACATGGCCGCCGTGATGGCGGTGCTCACCGCGCACGAGGCCGGCCACTTCATCGCGGCCAAGGTTCATGGCATCCCCGCCACGCTGCCATTCTTCATCCCGATGCCGATCCTGCTCACCGGCACGCTCGGCGCGGTGATCGGGATGGAGGGCTCGCGGGCGAACCGGCGGCAGCTGTTCGACATCGCCGTGGCCGGGCCGCTGGCCGGCCTCGTGGTGGCGGTGCCGCTGTTGGCGCTCGGGCTTCTCGGGGGCACCGCCGACGGCTCGAACCCGTTTGCGCTCGCGCCCTTCGCGGTCTGGCTGCAGTCGTTCGTGCGGCCCGACCTGGCCCCCGGCACGACCGTCGCGCCCAAC
>JBJTPO010000390.1:0-2406 GCA_046075145.1 Planctomycetota bacterium | reverse complement strand
ACGCCCACCACCACGGTGGCCACGCCCCGCGCCCAGGGCGCGAGCCCCTGCCGATCCGCCTCCGCCTGGGACATGATCACCATGGCCGCGGCGCCGTCGCTCAAGGGCGCGCTCGTCGCGGCGGTGACCGTGCCCACGCCGGGCAGGAAGGCGGGCTCGAGCGCCGCCATGGCCTCGAGGCTCGTGTCGGGGCGGATCGACTGGTCGACCCAAGCCTCCACGATCGCGCCGGCTTCGTCGTGGCCGATCACCGGCACGAGCTCGTCCTCGAACAGGCCGGCGGCGGTGGCGGCCGCCGCCCGCGAGTGGCTCTCGAGCGCGTAGGCCTCCTGATCGCGGCGGGAGATGCCGTGGGCCGCGGCCAGGTGCTCGGCCGTGAGCCCCATCGAGAGCATGCCGCGGCTCGTGCGGGCGAGGACCCGCGGGTGGATGTCGATCGCCGCCTCCATCGGCAGATGGTGCATGTGCTCGACGCCGGCGGCCACCTGAACGTCGGCCGCGCCGGCCGCGATCGCGTGGCAGACGCGGGCCACCGCCTCGAGTGACGAACCGCAAAGGCGATTGACCGTGGTGCCGGCGGTGGTCAGCGGCAGATCGGCCAGGAGCGCCACGCAGCGGGCGACGTTTCCACCGAGCTCGCCCCGCTGCTGCGTCGCGCCGAGCACGAGATCCTCGATCGAACCGGGATCGACACCGCTCCGCTCGACCGCGGCCCGCACGACCGCCGTGGCGAGCTCATCGCCGCGGACGTGGCGAAACAGGCCCTTCTCCGGATGCGCCCGCCCGATCGCCGTGCGGCAGGCGGCGACGACGACCGGCGTCGTGGCGGGATCACGAACCGGGGACAGTCCCCGATCACGAACCGGGGACTGTCCCCGTCCCTGGGGACTGTCCCCTTTCTTCCCGCGACCACCTACGTCTCCACCCGTCTGCGACATCTGGCTCATGGCGTCCCCTCAGTCGGTGAAGCGGCCGCCGGTCCGGGCGATCGCCGCGAGCCGCTCGGTGGGCTGCATCCGCACGCCCAGATCGCCGAGCGGTTCCAGCCGCCGGAGGATCTCGGCCGCCCCCAGCGAATCGGCCCAGGCGAACAAGCCGCCGCGAAACGGCGGAAAGCCGAGCGCGTGGATCACGGCCAGGTCGACGTCCCGGGCGTCGCGGACGATCCCCTCGTCGAGCACCCGCAGGCCCTCGAGCAGCATCGGGAGAAACAGCCGGTCGGCGATCGTGCGGTCGGAGGTCTCCCGCGGGGAGAGCGCGTAGCGGGCCACGATCCGCGCCGCTTCCGCGTCGCTGCCGACGATCCGCGCCTTGGGACCCGTGCCCTGGAAGTGGTAGAAGCCGGCGCCCGTCTTGCGTCCCAGCCGACCTGCCTTCACGAAGGCCGGGATCAGCGGCGAGGCCTCGATCCGGTCGCCGTAGGCGGCCGAGAGCACGAGCCCCGCGTAGAAGGCCGTGTCGAGGCCGATCATGTCGTAGAGCTCGATCGGCCCCATCGGCATGCCGAACCCGCGGGACACGCGGTCGATCCGGGCCGGCTCGATGCCCTCGCGGACCATCTCCACGGCCTCGTGCAGATACGGCATCAGCACGCGATTGACGAGGAAGCCGGGGCTGTCGCGAACCACCACCGGGCACTTGCCCAGCCGCTTGGCATGCGCCACCACCGCGGCCACGGTGGCGTCGCCAGTCGCCGGCCCGCGGATCACCTCCACGAGCACCATCCGGCGGACCGGATTGAAGAAGTGCATTCCGCAGAACCGTGTGGGCTCGGCGAGCCCCTCGGCCAGCTTGGCAATCGGGTTGGTGGAGGTGTTGGTGGCGATGATCGCGTCGGGGGCGACGGCCCGCTCGATGTCGACGAGCACCCGCTGCTTGAGATCGGTCCGTTCGAGCACGCTCTCCACCACGAGATCACAGCCGGCGAGCGCGGCGAGGCCCGTGGCGGTCTGCAGCCGGCCCGCCAGGGCGAGCGCCGCCGCCGGGTCGGTGCGTTTCGTGAGCCGGCTCCAGGCGGCCTCCTCCAGGATGGCGGGCACGCTGTGGCGAGCGCCTCCGCGTTCACGTCGACGAGCGTCGTGGCGAACCCGGCTCGCAGGCTGGCGGCGGCGATGCCGGCCCCCATGATCCCCGCGCCGACCACGCCGGGGGCCGCGATGGTCCGAGGCTGAGCGGCGGCGCTCGCGTTGACGCCGGCATCCCGCCGATTGCGTTCGCCGATCCGAAACACCCGCAGCAGACTCGCGGCCACCGGGGTCGCGGCCAGTGTGGCGAAGGCGGCCGACTCGAGGCGGACCGCGTCAGCCGCCGAGACGGCCGACCCGGCGAGGATCGTCTCGAGGATGGCCGGCGGCGCGGGATAGCGACCGCCGGTGCGACCGAGCATCACGGCCGCCGCGGTGGCCG
>JBJTPO010000389.1:0-5059 GCA_046075145.1 Planctomycetota bacterium | reverse complement strand
TTTGTCTTTTTTTTTCTTTTGGTGTGCGACTCGGTGTTTCGACACACTGCTTTCCCACCCCCCCGCCCCGCGCCTTCGCGACTGCCCCCGCCGCAAAGCGGCCTCCTGCGGCCGCACCACATGGGACCGCCCTTCTCAACGGGCCTTTCGTTTCGAGTCCTTTCACCGGCGCAAGCGCCCGCAGACGTTCACCCTGATCCCCAATGCCCGCGCGAAGGCGGCCTTGGCGAAGAGGCATTCGTCGGCGCCCTGGGCGTCGCCCGCGTAGGCCACGTGGATGTGGTTGGCCTGGTGCTTGGCCATCAGCTGGTCGCGCGACACGCCATAGGTCACTGCGTGCATGATGGGCCACTGCGGGGTGGTCGCCTCCAGCCGGCGCCTGGTCTCGGCTTCAGGCAGGCTCACCACGCCGCCGCGCCCGATGTCCATGTGCAGCGCCTCGTTTTGCACGTAGATCCGGGACCAGACGATCTCGCCCGGCCTGCTGACGCCGGCCAGCGTGCTGCCGCCGAGCCGGAAATACATCGGCGGCTGGCGGAACCCCTCGGCCCCCTTCCAGCCGCGGCTGAAGTGGCTCGGCGGCGCGCCCCCGGAGATCTCGAACACCCAGACCCACTGGTCGGTGGTGCGCGAGTGGTCCAAGTCGCCCCAGCGGATGTCGTGGAGCGTGTTCTCGACCGGTTCGCCGAGCGCCTCGTGGACCCGCTGCGTGAGCAGGCCGTCGAGCCCGGCGCACTCGTCCACCTCGTTGAAGTGCACGAGCGGCCGGCCCTTCCAAAGCACGCGGGACGATCCCTCGGCCGTGACCGGCGGTCGCTTCGAGTCGTTGAGCATGCCCTCCACGAGGTCGCTCGCCGGCAACAGGTCCTTGAGCCCCTGCTGGTACTGGATGCCCACGAGATCGCAGCCGTAGCGGTCGGCGATCCGCAGGGCGGCCGCGTACATCTTGCACTGCAGGAGCACCTGCTGCCGGGTGAGGTCGGTCGCCTCGTCCCTGCCGAAGTGAAACCGCATCCCCGCCTGCTCGAGCCAGCGGAACACCTGGCGGGCCTCCTTGTCCGCGACCCTCATCGTCGCGTGGTAGAGGGCGCTTTGGCTGAGCCGCTCCTTGAACACGCCGGTGGCGTGCAGCAGGCGGTCGGGGATGATCGCGTTCTCCATCCCCATGCAGCCCTCGTCGAAGACGCCCATCAGTGCCTTGTTTCGCACGAGGTCAGTCGCGATCCCGTCGGCCAGTTTCTGGATCGCGGCCGGGATCCGGACGGAGTCGGCCGGCACCACGTGGCCCGTGTCGTGGTGCACGGCACCGGTGTCGAGCCAGGCGGCGAGATGCCGGCCGAAGGAGGGGCTCGAGAAGTCGTCGGCCCAGAGCGTGGCGTAGGGCACGCCCGATTTCGTCAGCGACCCGTTGAGGTTGAGCATGCCCACGAGCCCCGGCCACTGCCCCGACCAGTTGGCCACCGTGAGGATCGGCCCTGCGTGGGTCGTGAGTCCGGGCAGCACGTGGTTGGAGTACTGCCAGACCGCCTCGGCCACGACGAGCGGCACGTCGGGCTCGATCCCGGCGAACACCTCGAGCCCCTCGCGGGCACCGGCGATGAAGCCGTGGCCCCGGGTGCGGGAGGGGGCGTGGCCGCGATCGAGCCGCCAGCCCGCCCGGTCGAAGGCGGCCGTCAGCTCCGCCTCCATCGCCTTCTGCGCGGGCCAGCAGACGCGATTGGCCTCCTCGCGAAGGTCACCACTGGCGACGAGCACGGCCCGGCGACCGGCCCGCTTCGTGGAGGTGGAGCGACTGGACGTCATGGAGCAAGGATGCCCGGGGGCAAGGCTGCCCCGCTGCGGCTCAACCGCCAAGGTTGGCTCCGCGCGGGTGAGGGTGGCGGCAACTATACTGTCGGGTCTCCGGCGCATTCCATGCCCGGCCGTTGCCGGAGAAGACGGCCGGCTTACCGCTCGTGTCCGCGTTGCCCCGTCCAGGAGACCACCGTGCTGCCGACCCGATCCATGCCGCCCGCCGCCCTGCTGGCCTGCCTCATCGCGGCCTCCGTTGCCGCCCATGGCGAGGATCCGCTCGCCCCGCCGGCGGCCCCGCCCGCCGCGGCCGCCAAGCTCGCCGATTTCAAGCGCTGGGTGATCGCCGCCGACTACGCCAATGACGGCTCGCTGCTCCTCACGGCCGGCGGCGAGAGCCTGCTCTATCGGCCCGGTGACGTCGTGGCCTGGAACCCCGCCGACGGCGCACGGGTCGCCGATCTGACCGGCCACCCCACGGCCGTCTGGGCGGTCGAGATCTCTCCCGACGGGAAGCTCGCCGCCACGGCCGGCTACGACGGCCTCATCAAACTCTGGGATCTGCCCGGCCGGGCGGCCAAGCACGACCTTGCGAAGCACAAGGGCTGGGCGCGGTCGCTCGCCTTCTCTCCCGACGGGACGAGGCTGGCCTCTGCCGGCGAAGATGGCACGGTCGTGATCTGGGACGCCGGCAGCGGCGCGGAGGTGAAGACCGTGGCCGCCCACACCGGCGCGGCGACCTGCGTGGCCTTCTCGCCCGACGGCAAGACGCTCGCCAGCGGCGGGAGCGACAAGCTCGTGAAGCTCTGGGACTCGGCCAGCGGCGCGGAGAAGGGCAAGCTCGAGGGCCACGGTGATTCGCTCTGGGCCGTCGCCTATTCGCCTGACGGCAGCACCTTGGCCAGTTGCGGGGCCGATCGAACCGTTCGGCTCTGGACGACCGCGGACAACAGCGGCCTGGCCACGCTCGCGAGCCACAAGGACTGGGTGACGAGCCTCGCCTTTTCGGCCGACGGCACCAGGCTGGCCAGCACGAGCCTTGATGGGGCGATCAAGCTCTGGGACGTGTCGGCCAAGGGGGAGCAGGAGGGCCCAGAGAAGCTGAAGTCGAGCGTCTGGTGCGTCGAGTTCACGCCGGACGGCAAGTCGCTGTTCGTCGGCAGCCATGCCGGGCCGCAGCTGGTGCCCGTGCCGGCGGCGAAGCTGCTCCCACCGCCGCCACCTCCCCCGCCGCCGCCTCCCGCCCCCACCGTTGCGGTGCTCGTGCCTTCGGAGTTCACGAGCGCTGCCGGCGCGACCGGCGCGATCGCCGCCGACGGGGTGGTGCTGGTGACGGGCACCCTCGCGAAGGACAGCTACACGCTCAAGGCCGCCGTGCCCGCGGGCACGAGGGTCACCGCGGTTCAACTCGAGGTGCTCCCCAACCCAAGACTCCCGGCCCAGGGGCCCGGTCGGGCCGCCAACGGCAACTTCGTGCTCAGCACCTTCGGCCTCGCCCACGGCCAGCCGGGTAAGCCCGAGACGCCGACGGCCGTGAAGTTTTCTGCCGCCAAGGCCAGCTTCGAGCAGGGCGATTACGGAGTCGGCGGGGCGATCGACGACAAGGCCGAGACCGGCTGGGCCATCTCCGGTGGCATCGGCAAACCTCAGGTGGCCACGTTCGAGGTGCCGGCCGGCGTGACGCTGCCGGCGGGGGCGCCGCTCCTGGTCACGCTCGACCAGCAGCACTCCGACGGCACCCATGCGGTCGGAAAGTTCAAGCTGGCGGTGATCCAGGAGCCGGCGGCGCCGCCGGCAGCCCCTGCGCCGCCCAAGCCTGAGGCACCGAAGCCCGCCGGCGGGTAGGCTGGAGCGTCGCCGTCGGATCGGCTTCATGGAGCCGTCTCGGGTCAGGCGATCGGATCTTCTCTTCCCCTCGTGCTGGAGACGCTTCTTCATGTCCTCGAAACCGTTTGCGGCATCCGCATCCCTCACGGCTGCCGTCGTCGCCGCCTTCGCCGCCGGGGCGTTCATTGGTCGCGACGCGGCCCCGCTGTCGCTGCCCCGGGCCCACGCGATGACGTCGCTGTCTGACGAGTCGTTCGCGGTGTGCACGACGTCGATCGACGGCAACCTCGACGGCTTCTTCCTCCTCGACTTCCAGACCGGCGACCTGACCGGCGGTGTGCTCAACCAGAACACCGCCAAGTTCACCACCTCCTACCGATACAACGTCCTCAAGGACCTCGGCTTCAAGCCGGGCCAGGTTCAGGAGCCGCGATTCCTGATGGTGCCGGGTCGGGCCTCCTTCACGGGCAACGCCGGTAATCGGATGGCCCAATCGGCGATTTACGTCACCGATGTCTCGACCGGCGTGACGGTGGCCTACGGCATCCCCTGGAGCCCGCAGCAGTCGAGTTCGCCCAAGGCCATGATGGCGGAGTTGCTGCCGCTCGACATCGCGCGGCCTCGCGGTGGAGCCGCAGCGCCGTGAGCGGCTCCGAGCCGACATCGGCCCCGATCATCGTCAACGGCTCGGCCCGACCCGTGCCGGCAGACGGCACGCTGACGGCGGTGCTGGACGAGGTCGGGCTGGCCGGCCGGCCGGTCGCCGTGGAGGTCGACGGCGAGATCGTGCCCCGGGGCCGCTTCCACGAGCGGCTGCTCGCTGGGGGCGAGCAGATTGAAATCGTGACCTTCGTGGGTGGTGGGTGATCGGATGACCGCAGCGATCGAACGACCGAACGCCGCCGCCGACCTACCGCTGGTGGTGGGCGGAGTGCCCTTCGCCAGCCGGCTGGTCGTCGGCACGGGCAAGTATGCCACCTATGCAGAGATGGCCCGCTGCCTCGAGATCTCTGGCGCCGACTGCGTGACGGTCGCGGTGCGGCGGGAGCGGCTCGTGAACGCCGCCGGCGAGAACATCCTCGACCATCTCGACCCCGTCCGCTACCGGCTTCTGCCCAACACCGCCGGCTGCTACTCGGCGGATGACGCCGTCCGCGTGGCCCGGCTGGGCCGCGCGCTGCTCCGCGACCTGGGCAGCGGCACGGCCGACTGGGTGAAGCTCGAAGTGCTCGGCGACACGCGCACGCTCCTTCCCGATCCGGTCGGCACGCTCGCGGCCACCGAACAGCTCGTGGCCGACGGCTTCACCGTGCTCGTCTACACCAGCGACGACCCCGTGGTGGCCCGCCGGCTCAAGGACCTGGGCGCCGCGGCCGTGATGCCGGCCGGGAGCCCGATCGGTTCGGGGCAGGGCATCCTCAACGCCAACAACCTGCGGATC
>JBJTPO010000388.1:0-7740 GCA_046075145.1 Planctomycetota bacterium | reverse complement strand
GGGGTTTGCTGGTGCCGTAGAGGTCAAAATAGAAATCGATGTCGCCCGACATCAGCCCGGCGACTACCTGGGGCGAGCCGCGATAGGGCACATGGGTCATCGGTATCCCGGTCATCTGCTTGAGCAGTTCGCCGGCCAGATGGGTGGTCGTGCCATTGCCCGATGAGCCGTAGAGCATCGGCTTGGCGCGCTTCCTGGCCTCGGCAAGGAACTCGGCGACATTGCTGGCCGGGAACGAAGGCGGCACATTCAGCAGATAGGGTCCAGCCCACAACATGCTGATCGCGACGAAGTCCTTGCGGACATCGAAGGGCACATCCTTGCTGAGCCAGGGTGCGATCACATTGCCTGAGGCGATCAGCCCCATCGTGTAGCCGTCCTTGGGTGAGGCCTTGAGCGAGCTCACACCGACGGTCGCGCCTGCCCCGGTGCGGTTTTCGACCGCGACCGGTTGCCGGAGCCGCTCGCTCAGTTCCTGCGCGGCGATGCGGGCGACCAGATCAGTCGTCGATCCAGCCGAATAAGGCACGATCAGCCGCAGGGGCCGGTTTGGAAAGTCCTGCGCGGACGCGAGCGGCAGGCTGCCGACAAGCAGTGCGCCGATGGCAGCGAGGCCGATCACGCGGGTGGGTATCCTGAACATCGTGCTGTCTCCCTGGGTGGTTGTTTGGGGTGTATGAGCCAGTGTGCTCGCTCCTGTCCATCCTCACCCCGGAGTTCCTCATGGCCGCCGACGTCCCCCATCCTTCTCTGCCCGAGGGCGCCGGCCCGATCGACGCCGACGCCCCCAAGGAGTTCACCACCACCCCGTCGGGCCTCAAGTATCGCGTGCTCCGCAAGGGCGCCGGCGGCAAGCCGAAGGCGACCAACACCGTCGAGGTCAACTACCACGGCTGGCTCGACGGCGGGAAGGTGTTCGACAGCTCCTACCAGCGGGGCGAGTCGATCGAGTTTCCGCTGAATGGCGTGATCCCCGGCTGGACCGAGGGCATGCAGCTCGTCGGCGAGGAGGGCATGATCGAGCTCGAAATCCCGAGCCAATTGGGCTACGGCCCCCGCGGCGCTGGCGGCGTGATCCCCCCCAACGCCACGCTCCACTTCCTGGTCGAGCTGATCGACGTGAAGTAGGACCGATTCCCCTCCTGCGTCCCCTCAGGGCCGCGAGAGGTCGCCGATACCAATCGAGCGGCGTAGGAAACCGAGCGAAGCCACGACCAATCCATCTGTGACGGATCGGTGCCCGGGGCCGAAAGACGGGGCAGAATGTCGCCCCGCATGCCTTCCGCGCCTGGAGCGCGGCAGCGGAAGGGAACCGCATGCCCTCGGGCCCGGACTTCCCGGTCGCAAGCGCTTGTCGGATCGGGGTCTAGGTCACGGCTGAAGTGGACCGCGATTGTCGGGCGCCCTGACAAGGCGGACTCTCCCGGGAGAGAGGCACCTTCTCAGGAGCAGAATGATGGCAGCGAAGCGGCGCGTGTCTGGCGCGGCCTGCAAGGCCAAGATGGCTGACGTGCTCCGCGGTCAAACTTCGTTCCTCGTGGTATCCAGGGACGTCCCTCAGTTGCGACCGCATCTGAATTCTCGCTCCGAATGCGGCCTCGCTGACGGGGGACAGGTGACATTGGCCGGGTTTTGTCCTTGGGCTACCCTCCGCCCCCGCTCGCGCCGTCACAGCGACCCGTCTTCGCCCGTCGCAAGAAGGTTCTGCCATGGCCCATGTCTTCCGCGTACATGGTCTCCCCTCCCGCCGCTCCCGCGAGGCGACGCGGCGGTTTCGCCCGAGCGAGCGCAAGCGCGTCCTTAATCTCGAGTCGCTCGAGCCGCGGCGGGCATTGGCTACCGGGCAGGGGGTTTCCATTGGTGTCATTGCGAACGGCGGCCTACCGTGGAACGAGGTCAACGGCGCGCTGTCTGCCGCGTCGGTCCTCCAGAGTGTGCGAAGTACCGCCGCGGGCCCGAGCGTCACGAGCTTCGGGCAACCCAGGGTCGGTGCCAACGGCCGCCTCTCACTTCTGGTGACCTTCGACGGCCCTGTCAAAGTCACCGGCGCACCCCAGATCCCGTTCACCGTCCGGGGCACGCAACGCATCCTGGTCTACACCGACGGCGGGGGGGGCAGCACGCTGCGTTTCACGTACCGCCCGAGATTCTTCGAACGCCTGTCCACTACGGACTTCGCCCTACCCGCAGCTCCACGGATCATCCTCCCCACCGGGGCCTCGATCGGTGATCTCGGCGGCACTCGCGCGCGGTCGCTGTCAACGCCGTCTGGCATCACGATCAACACACCGCGGATCGCCGAAAACAACGCCGTCGCTGCCGCGATTGGCACCCTCTCCGCGCGGGACGCCGACGGCGGCCGCGACCGGCTCTCGTTCACGCTCGTGGCGGGCCGGGGATCAGCCGATAACTCCGCGTTCACGATCGAGGGCGATCGTCTCCGGGCGGCCGACGCCTCGCTCGCCGGCTCCACGCCCATCTCGGCCGGCTTCCAGGTCACGGTGATCGACGTCCAGCCCTACGCGGCCGTCATCGCCAGCGCCATCCGCGCGATGGAGGTCCGCACCGGATCGGAAACGAGCGAGGGGCTCCTCTGGGGCATCACGGAAGGCAACAGGCTGCCGGGCCTGGGCCAGCAGTCACCCGAGTGGCTCCTGCCTACTCAGGACGCGTGGGGCGCGGTCTCTGCCCATGACTCATCGGGGGTGCAGGCGCGGCTGCTGTCCTCGATCACGAACATCATCGCCAACGCCACGACCGTCGTGGACATCTCCAGCCTCACGAAGGTGGCCGACGGCGGCTTCCGCAGCGCGATCATCGAGGGCGCCCGCCAGGCATACCAGGCGGGCCGTTCGCCGGTGATCCGGCTCCTCTGGGGCCGCACGCCGCTGTCGCTCGTCGAAGGGGATGCCCAAGCCCTGCAGGCCCTCTGGCAGAACGTGCGACAGGCGGCTCCGGGGCTCACCGTGGTCGCAACCCTGATGGACGATGTGTCGGCGATCCCCAAGCAGGTCTCCTGGAACCACTCGAAGATCGTGGCCGCCGACGGCGCGGTCGCGCTGGTGGGTGGCATCAACATGTGGGAGGGAGACTACCTGCAATCGAAGGATCCGGTCACCGACCTCGCCATCAAGGTGCATGGCCCGGCCGCACTCTCGGCGCACACGTTCCTCGACGTGCTCTGGCGTGACAGTTGGTCGTACCGTGACCACGTCGGTGTTTCCATCTATTCGTCCATCCGCCCAGGCGAGGCGTTTCCGGCCGACGTGAGCGGCCTGCTCAGCCCCGCGCCGGGCGAGGGCACGACGAGGATCCTGACCGTCGGACGGGCCGGGCACATCTTCACCGGCAAGGTGACCGGGACCCGCGACGATCAATCCGTCAGCCCCGCGGATCGGCAGGCTTCGGCGTTCAACGGGTTGCCGAACCCGATGAACGGCGATCCTTCCTGGGACGGCAACAACCCCAGCGACACGGCCCTCCGCACCCTGGTCGACCTGGCTCGCGACGAGATCATCATCTCGCAGCAGATGATGGAGTTCGCCACGCCCGGCGCGGCGGTGGGAGGGCTGCCGCACTTCGACGTCCGGCTGTTCGATGCCCTGGCGCGTCGGGCCGCGGCCGGCGTGAAGATCACGATCATCGTTTCGGGCGACAAGCCCACGGGCGCGTATACGGCGAATCCCGCCTCCACCATGCGGGGGCTGCTGTCCCGCCTGACGATCCTGCTGGGATCCCGCGCAAAGGCACTCCAGGTCGGCGCCGAGAACGTGCAGATCTGCTCGTTCCGCTACAGCAACGCCGACAAGTGGCCGGGATCCGGATTGTTCGACAAGCCGCGGCTGCACAACAAGATCATCGCCGTGGACAGCGCGGTCTTCTACGTCGGGTCACAGAACGCCTACCCGAACGAACTGTTGGAGTTCGGTTACATCGTCGAGAGCACGGCGGCCGTCGCCGATCTCAAGCGGACCTACCTCGACCCGATGATCCGCTACTCCAGCCGCACCGCCCTGCCCTGGCCCACGAAGTGACGCCTTCTGCAGTGACCTCGTGGGTGGAGTCACCGGGCCGCTTCACTGCAGCGGAGTGTCGCCAGGGCAGTCCCGCCAAGGGATCGCAGCTGGCAAGACGGTCGATCTCGTCAAGGACCCCGACGGCACGGCGTTGGTCGTCGTCGCGATTACCGCCGAGATGCCGTAGCGCCGAGCACCGCCGCGGCATGGGCGGCGATCACGCCCTCCTCGTCGGTCGGAATCACCCAGGCGGCCACGCGGCTGTGCCCGCCACTGATCCGCGGCCCGTGCGCGGCGTTGGCGGCGGCGTCGAGTTCGAGGCCGAGCCAGGCGAGCTTGGCGGCGATGCGCCGGCGAATCTCGGCCGAGTGCTCGCCGATGCCGGCGGTGAACACGATCGTGTCGAGCCCGCCTAGGGCCACCGCCAGGGACGCAGTCTCGCGCGCGGCCCGCTCGCAGAAGAGTTCCACGGCCTCGGCGGCCCGCGGGTCGTCCGACTCGACGAGAACTCGCATGTCGCCGCTGATCCCCGACACTCCCAGGAGGCCCGACTCGTGGGAGAGCAGCGTCTCGACCGCGGCGGCCGACAGCCCCTCGCGGAGCACGAGGTGCAGCACGGCACCGGGATCGATGCTCCCGCTGCGGGTGGCCATCACCAGGCCGTCGAGCGGCGTGAAGCCCATCGTCGTCGCGATGCTCTGGCCATGCTGGACGCCGCACAGGCTCGCCCCGGCACCCAGGTGGGCGATCACCGCCCGCTCAGGCATCCGGCCGGTCACCTCCGGCAGCCGCCCGACGACCGATTCGTAGGAGAGCCCGTGAAACCCGTAGCGGCGGATGCCGCGGTCGTGCCACGCGCGGGGGATCGCCAGCCTGGTCGCGACCGGGGGGCAGGTGTGGTGGAAGGCGGTGTCGAAGCAGGCCACCTGGACGGCCGCGGGGAAAGCCGCGGCGGCCGCACGGATGCCCGCCACGTTCTGCGGCTGATGCAGGGGCGCGAGCGACTCGAAGCCGGCGAGCGCGTCGAGCACCTCCGGACTCACGAACACGGGCCGCTCGAACCGGCCGCCCCCGTGCACCACCCGATGGCCCACCGCCGCGATCGGCCCGCCGGCGAGCGTCATGGCCCGCTCGAGCACGATCGCCATCGCGGCGTCCCAGGCGGCGGCCGGCCGGGGATACTCCGCCACCCGGCTGTCCGCGGCCCCCTCGACCGTGAGCTGCAGCGTGGCGTCCCGCAGGTCGGCATGCACCCGCGCGAGCCGGGCAGGCTGCAGGGCGGTGGCCTGGTACACCCCGCACTTGATGCTGCTCGACCCGGCGTTGAAGACGAGGATCCGCCTCGCGGCGGACACATCGCTCGCATTGATCATGTTTCAAGGACGCTCCGTTTGCCCGTGGGGCCGAGTGGGAGTCTGCCCCAGGCGGCACCAACTCCGGCAGGTTATGAACCTGCGCCACGATCCTCCGGCAGGTTACAAACCCACCCCGCGATCGCGGGTCATCGCCGGCCGGGCGTGCGCGAAGATCACCGCCACCGCACAGGAGAGCACCCGCGAGGCGAGCGAATCGGCCCGGCTCGAGAGGATCACCGGCACCCGGGCCCCGAGCACGATCCCGCCGGCGGTCGCCCCGGAGAAATGCCCGAACTGCTTGGCGAGGATGTTGCCGCTCTCGAGGTCGGGGGCCACGAGGATGTCGGCCCGGCCGGCCACCTCGGAGGCGATGCCCTTGGTGCGGGCGGCCTCCAGGGAGACGGCGTTGTCGAAGGCCAGCGGGCCGTCGAGCAGGCCGCCCGAGATCTGCCCCCGGTCGGCCATCTTGCAGAGGGCCGCGGCGTCGAGCGTGGACCGGAGCTTCGAGGTCACCGTCTCGACGGCCGAGAGGATCGCCACCCGGGGCGTGGCGACCCCCAGGGCGCGGGCCAGGTCGATCGCGTTCTGCACGATGTCGGCCTTCTCCTCCAAGCAGGGGTCGATGTTGACCGCGCCGTCGGTGACAAAGAGCAGCCGGTCGTAGCCCGGCACTTGGAGCACGAACACGTGGCTGACCCGCCGCGCGGTCCTGAGGCCCGTGTCACGGCGCACGACTTCGGCAAGAAGCTCGTCGGTGTGGAGGCTCCCCTTCATGATCGCCCCGGCCTCGGCCTTCCGCACGAGCGCCACCGCCCGGGCGGCGGCGGCATGGCTGTGGGCCACCGGATCGATCGGCAGGCCCGCAAGGTCGATCCCGGCCTCGGCCGCCACGCGGCGGATCTTCTCCTCGGGGCCGATCAGGATCGGGGCGATGAGGCCCCGGTCGCGGGCGGCGAGCACGCCGGCGAGGGACGGCTCGTCACACGGATGGGCTACGGCCGTGACGAGCGGGGGCAGGCCCGCCGACCGGGCGAGCACGTCCGTGGCTGGCCGGGGAGAGCGTGTGGGTGGCATGGGGGGATCGGCAGGGTTGCGGAATTCCGAAGCGGGCTCACCGGGAATATCCGTGCGTCGAGGGAACCTCGTCAGACGTCGAGGTTCTTGACGTCGAGGGCGTGCTTCTCGATGAACTCCCGGCGGGGCTCCACCTTCTCCCCCATCAGCACGCGAAACAGGTCATCGGCCGCCGCCGCGTCGGCCATCGTGACCCGCAGCAGCGTGCGGTTGGCCGGGTCGAGCGTGGTCTCGCGGAGTTCCTCCGCGTTCATCTCGCCAAGCCCCTTGAAGCGGGTGATCGAGAGCCCCTTCTCACCCGCCCGCCGCACGGCCGTGATCAGCCCGCGGAGGTCCTCCAGGCCGATCTCGTTGTCGCCGCGCCGGAGCGTGTACCGGGCCTCCTCGCGGCCGGTCCGATCCTGCGGCAGAAGCGACTCGATCCCGAATCCCATCACCTCGAGCGCCTGGAGGCCTGAGTTGATGCTCCGCACCTCGTGAAGATCGACCACCACCAGCTGTGGCCCCCCAGCGAGGCCGGCCGCCGGTTCGCCGCCGTGCCTGTTCTCGTCGGCCCGGCCCACCTCGAGTTCACCGCCGGCCGACTGCTGCTTGCCCGTCATGAAGGCCTCGAGCGCGTCGCGGCTGGCGAACCAGTGCTCCTCGGCGCCGTAGAAGACGTGGTACATCGGCAGCTTGCCGGTGGCCTTGTCGCGGCGGGCCGCATGGTCACGGAGGCTCACACCCCGTCGCTCGAGCGCGACCAGCGCGTCCTCGAGGCCGGAGAGCGTGCGGCAGAGCTTGTGCATCGCGTCGCCCGAGATCTCGCGGCCGTCCCCCGGCAGGAACACCCCCTCACCCATGCCCTGGTCGATGAGTTGGTTCTTCATCTCCTCCTCGTTCTGCACGTAGTAGGTCTGCTTCTTGGTGCGCACACGGAACAGCGGCGGCTGGGCCACGTAGACGTGCCCCTCGGCCACGAGCCGGTACATCTGCCGATAGAAAAACGTGAGCAGGAGCGTGCGGATGTGCGACCCGTCCACGTCGGCGTCGGTCATGATCACGACCTTGTCATAACGCCGCTTGGCGAGGTCGGCCTCCTGGCCGATGCCCGCCCCGATCGCCGAGATCACGCTCCGGACCTCCTCGTTGGCCAGCACCTTGTCGTCGCGGCTCTTGTAGGCGTTGATGATCTTGCCGCGGAGCGGCAGGATCGCCTGGTATTCGCGGAGCCGGCCCCCCTCGGCCGAGCCGCCGGCACTGTCGCCCTCGACCAGATACAGTTCGCACTTCTCCACCTCGCGGCTGGTGCAGTC
>JBJTPO010000387.1:0-2499 GCA_046075145.1 Planctomycetota bacterium | reverse complement strand
CTCGACGATCTCCAGCCCCTTGCCACGTGCCGCCGCCGCCGTGCCGGCCGTGGGCTCGATCCCCAGGCAGGGGATGCCGCGATCGCGGACGAACTGCAGGAGCGAGCCGTCGTTGGCGGCGACCTCGACCACGTGGCTGGTGGGCCCGAGTCCGAAGCGGTCGGCCATCGCTGCGACGTAGCTGCGGCAGTGATCGAGCCACGTGCGGGAGTAGCCGCTGAAGTAGGCGTAGCCGGCGTCGAAGTAGAGCGACGCGTCGGCCACGTCGGCCGTCTGGGCCAGCCAGCAGCCCTCGCAAACGAGCACCCGGAGCGGAAACCAGGTCTCCGGGGCGTGCAGTCGCTCCGGCGAGAGGTAGGCGTTCGACGGGGGCGACGTGCCCAGGTCGACGAGTTGGAGCGTCACGGGCCGGTTGCAGTGGCGGCAGTTCATCAGGCGGCCTCCTGCCGCGCGGGAAGGGGGGCGGAGGCCGTCCCGAGGAAAGGATGGCTGCGGTCGCGGTCGGACAGGGACGCGACCGGCTTGGGCCAGCGGATGCCGAGCGTCGGATCGAGCGGGTGGAGGGCGGCCTCGGCCTCCGCCGACCAGGCCGCCGTGTGAAAATAGAGCAGTTCGCAGTCGGCGGACAGGGTCTGAAAGCCGTGGGCGAAGCCCTCCGGGATCACCAGCGCGTCGTGGGCGTCGGCCGAGAGCACGACGCCGTGCCACTCGAGCCAGGTCGGCGATTCTGGCCGGAGGTCGACGGCCACGTCGAACACCGCGCCCCGCAGGCAGGTGACGATCTTGACCTCGGCGTGAGGAGGCCTCTGGAAGTGCATGCCGCGGACCGTGCCGGCCATGCGGGTGAGCGTGCGGTTGGCCTGGACGATCCGCCGGCCCGGCGGCAACGCGGCCGCGAGATCCTGCTCGCAGAACAGCCGCTCGAGGAAGCCCCGCTCGTCCGCGCGCGGATGGCGGGCGAGGGTGACGAGGCCGGTGAGCGGCGTGGGCCGGATCGTGAATCGGTCGCTCATGCCGCCTCCCGAGTCGCGGCGGTCGTCGCCATCTCGAAGGCCTCGATCTGCTGGAGCGAGACGGCGGCCATATCGGCCCCGTCCTGCCAGGCGCGGTGCCACTCGACCGTACGGGAGAGCGCCTCCTCGAGGCTCCAGCGTGGCCGCCAGCCCAGCCGTTGCCGGGCCTTCGTGCTGTCGAGCCGGAGCATGCCCGCCTCGTGCGGATGGTCGCCGCCGTCGCGCCGCCACCTCGCCCCGGGAACCAGGCCGCAGAGATGCTCGACCACCCAGCCCACCGGCCGGGCGTCGTCCTCGGAGGGGCCGAAGTTCCAGGCCTCGGCGAACCGCTCGCTCTCGAGCAGCCGCTCCGCCAGCAGCAGGTAGCCAGCGAGCGGCTCGAGCACGTGCTGCCAAGGGCGCACGGACTTCGGCCCGCGGATGGCCAGCGGCTCCCCGGCCGCGACCGCCCGCAGGAAGTCGGGCACCAGCCGGTCGGCCGCCCAGTCGCCGCCGCCGATCACGTTGCCGGCCCGCGCCGTGGCCAGCCGGATGCCGGCCGCGGCCAGGAACGAGCGGCGGTAGCTCTCGCAGACAAGCTCGGTGCAGGCCTTGCTCGCGGAATAGGGATCGGCGCCGCCGAGCGGCTCGGCCTCGCGGTAGGCCCAGTCCCACTCGCGGTTGTCGTAGACCTTGTCGGTCGTGACCACGACCACCGCCCGCACCGAGTCGCAGCCGCGGGCCGCCTCCAGCAGCCGTGCCGTGCCCATCACGTTCACGTCGAAGGTGTCGAGCGGCTCGCGGTAGGAGCGACGGACGAGCGGCTGGGCGGCGAGATGGAAGACGATCTCGGGCCGGGCAGCGGCCAGGCAGGCCTCGAGGGCGGTGGGGTCGCGGATGTCGGCCCGCCGGTCGGCGTCCACGTGGCGGGCGACATCACAGGCCGCATGGAAGCTCGGCGCGGTCGGCGGGTCGAGGGCAAGCCCGTGCACGCGGGCTCCGCGCGCGGCCAGCCAGAGGGAGAGCCAGCCTCCCTTGAATCCGGTGTGCCCGGTGATCAGCACGCGACGGTTCTGCCACATCGAACGAGTTCCCGCGGTGTCAGGCGACTTTGAGGCGTGTGGGCGCACCGGCGCCGGCCGGCGCCCAGGGGGCCTCGCCCGACTGCCAGAGCTTCTCCAGCAGCCGCTTGTCGCGGAGCGTGTCCATGCACTGCCAGAAGCCCGGGTGGCGGTAGGCCGCGAGTTGGCCGTCGGCCGCCAGCCGCTCGAGCACGTGGTATTCGAGGCTCGACTCGTCGCCGTCGAAGTAGTCGAAGATGGCCGGCTCGCAGGCCATGAAGCCGCCGTTGATCCAGCCCTCGCCGGTCTGCGGCTTCTCCGAGAAGCCGACGACGTCTTCGCCGTCGAAGGTCAGGCCGCCGTAGCGGGCCGGGGGGCGGACAGCCGTGAGCGTGACGATCCGCCCCTGCCGCCGGTGAAATCTCGCCAGGGCGTCGATGTCGACG
>JBJTPO010000386.1:0-1124 GCA_046075145.1 Planctomycetota bacterium | reverse complement strand
CGGGCGGCGACCGCGGCCGGATCGGCCGGCTTCGGCAGCAGCCACGCGGTCGTCTCGCCGAACCGGCTGGCCGCGAGGCGACGGGCGGTCGCGAGCGAGACGAAGGCCTTGGGGGTGGGGCCGTGAGCCTTCCAGTAGCGGTCGTCCTCGTCGTTGGGCGGCGTGGTGCGGACCCGCGTTGCATCGAAGGGGAAGGGGGGATCCCAGTCGGCGATCGAGTCTTCGTCGGTGATGCCCTCCACCTCGGGTACGACGCCGCGGGCGAGGGCCGCGCCGGTCATCGCGGCGACCCCCGAGATCCGCAGGTCGGCCACCGTCTCCGTCACACGGCCGTGGACCGTCTCCGGCTCGAAGATCGCGATCCGCAGGCGATCTCCCACGGCTACCGGTCGGCCCTGGGCCGCGAGGTCGTCGGCCAGCCAGCGGTCGATGATCACCTCGCCGTCGGCGGGTACCGCGAGCGGCGCACCGCGCTCGTCGCTGAGCTCGCCGACCGGCAGGCTCGTCGCGTCGATGCCGAGGATCGTGGAGTAGGGCACGCTGGCCGGTGCGGGATCGGCATCGCCCGAGCCGGCGACCGGCGTGATCGCATTGGCGAGGAAGGCGAGCGTGGGTCGGCCGCCGAGCGGGCCGAGCACTTCGGCCGCCGCCCGATCGACCGCCGCGGGCAGGATCAGCCGGCGGCTCGTGAGCCTGAGGCTGGGCGGCTCGGCGGTCGCCGGCTCGAGCGCCAGACCAAAGTCGGCGAGCGTGGGCGCGAGCCGGGCGCGGAGCCAGGCCGCGGCATCGCTGCCGTCGGGCATGCCGACGGCGAACACGACGTTGGCCGCGTCGTCGAGTCGCAGGATCCGGCGGGCGGTGTCGAGCGAGGTGACGACGAGTGGCGCGGTCGCCTGCGTGGGCCGCAGCGAGAACTGCCCGATGCCCACCGGCGGCAGCACCGCGGCGACCTTGAGGCGGCGACCGGCCGATTCGCCCGTGCGGCGGCCCAGCGGGCTGTCGGCGGGCACCTCTCCCGGCTTCGTGACGCGGAGCACGACGGCGTCACCGGCGCGGGCTCCAAGCGACGTGGCGAGCGGCAGGTTGATCGCCACCGCATCGGCAGCCACGGCGGCCGGCGCCGA
>JBJTPO010000385.1:0-4888 GCA_046075145.1 Planctomycetota bacterium | reverse complement strand
GTTCAGACCGTCGTGAGACAGGTCGGTCCCTATCTGCTGTGGGCGTACGAAACTTGCGAGGATTCTTCTTTAGTACGAGAGGATTTGGAAGGACGTTCCTCTGGTGTGCCAGTTGTCGCGCTAGCGGCACGGCTGGATAGCTAAGAACGGAACGGATAAACGCTGAAAGCATATAAGCGTGAAGCCCGCCTCAAGATCAGGTTTCGGAGGGTTTAACCCGAAAGTCCCCTGGAAGACGACCAGGTTGATAGGCCGGACGTGTACGTGCAGCAATGCACTCAGCTAACCGGTACTAACGGACGATTGCTTGACCACTCGTATCGAGGGCTTGCGTGCCTCGTCACCGTTCAGGTGACCAGGGCCGCGAACCATGCCGATTACCACGACCCCGTATTCGTGCCGCGAGAGCGGCACATATGGAAACTTTCCGGTGACCATATCTGGAAGGTCACACCCGTTCCCATCCCGAACACGGCAGTTAAGCTTCCAGAGCCGATGGTAGTGTCACAAGCGCGAGAGTCGGTATCGCCGGAATTTTCTTCGCCCGCCCCGCACGGCCAAAAGCCGTGCGGGGCGTGGTTTTTTTGTGTCGGCAGAGGCGGATCCCGGCTGGCGAACTGTTGCCTTGCATCGCCCGTTCCTCCAAGAGAAGCGCCCCGGCGCGAGCCGGGGGGATCACTCGCACCATGCCCCAAGAGCTGTGCAGCCACGCCTGACGACGTGGCATCCGGCATCCCCCTTGCTCGCGCGAGGGGGCTTCTATGAGTCTGAGCCGGCTCCTCTGGCACGGGCAGCCCCCCGCAGATCAACCTTTCTGAAGCCGATCGAGTAGCTCTCGAACGAGTTCCAGGGGCAGGCCGACGACGTTGGACGGGCTGCCTGCAACGAGTTCGAGCGGCACATGGCCGTCCTGGAAGCCGCAGGCTCCGGCCTTGCCCTCCCAGAGGCCCGTTTCGAGGTAGTCGGTGATGAATGACTCCGTGAGGTGCGGCATGAGGAGTGCGCTTTCAGCGTGGCCGGTGAGGGGCTCGCCAGGCTGCCCCGGGGCGTCGATCGGCCAGAGGCAGACGCCTGACACCACTCGGTGCCGCCGCCCGGAGAGTGCCCGCAGCATCCGCCGGGCGTCGTCACGGTCGCGGGGCTTGCCAAGCGGCAGGCCTTCGACCTCGCTGAGCGTGTCACAGGCCAGCACCAGGCCGTCTGCCCCGAGGGCGATGATCGCCTCCGCCTTGGCACGGGCCAGGCGGGTCACGAACGCCTCGAGCGGCTCGGCCTGTCCCCGTGGGGCGGCCTCGATCTCGGCCCCCTCCGGAGGAGGCAGGATCACGATGTCCCAGCCCTCGGAACGGGCCAGTTCGGCTCGCCGGGGAGAGCCGCTTGCCAGCACGATGCGACGGGGGGAGGCTTGGGCCATGGCCACACGGAAGGAACAACAAGAGGATCGCCGGCCGCCGCCGATCGAAATCCTGTTCGAGGATGACCATTTGATCGCGGCGGTCAAGCCGGCGGGCCTGCCCACGGCCAACGCGCCGGCGGGGCGGCCCAGCTTGTTCACCTGGCTCGAGCAGAGGCTGAGTCCGAGATCCGGCGGCAAAGCGTTCGTAGGCATCGTCAGCCGGCTTGACGCCCCGGTTTCCGGGGTCGTGGTCGTCGCCAAGTCGCCGGCAGCGGCGGCCGGCCTCGCGGAGCAGTTTCGCGACCGCTCCGTCGAGAAGCGGTACGTCGCGGTGGTGGCGGGGCGGTTTCCGGGGCCGCTCGGCCAGTGGGTGGACTGGGACGATCGGCTCGTCCGCGGGGAAGGGAAGGGGGCTTCCTGCATCGTGCCGGCCGATCCACATGGCCCCCACGATCCCGCCGCCCAAGATGCCCGCACCCGAGCCCGGGTCGTCCGGCGGGCCGGCGAGGTTTCGCTCGTGGAACTCGAGCCGCTGACCGGCCGACGGCACCAGCTGCGGGCGCAACTCGCCGGCCGGGGCTGCCCGATCGTCGGCGATCGCCTCTATGGCAGCCGGCTGCCGTTTCCGCTGCCCGGCGGTATCGCCCTGCACGCCGCCGGGCTCACGCTTCACCACCCCACCGGCGGCGACGAGATCACGCTCGCGAGCCACGTCGGCCCATCCTGGCGGGCAGCCTTTCCCAGCTTGTTTTCCCCACCGGCAACCTCCTGAAGCCGGGCGGGCCGGCGACACGCCGCTGCTACACTCGACCTCCATGAGCACCGCCGACGACCTCCAGCGCCGCGAGCGGCCCCGCTTCCGGGAGACGGCGTTGGCGAGCACCCTCGTGGATGAGGCCCAACTCGCGGCCGCCGAGGCGTCACTGGCCGGCGTGCTCGACCCGGGGACAGCTGCCCACGCCGACTGGGACCAGGCGGAGGCCGACCGGCTCGTCCAGGACAAGCTCCTGACACCGTTCCAGGCCCGCGAGATGCTGGCCGGCCGGAAGCGGTTCCGGCTCGGGCAATACACCGTGCTCGACGAAGTGGCCCGTGGCGGCATGGGGCAGGTGTTCCGGGCGGAGCACGCGATGATGGGCCGTGAAGTGGCCGTCAAGGTGCTGCCCCGGGCGAAATCGACGCCCGACAGCGAGGCGGCCTTCCGCCGCGAGATGCGGATGCTCGGCCGGCTCGACCACGAGAACCTCGTGCGGGCCTACGACGCCGGCTACGACGCGATGGTGTATTACCTCGTCACCGAACTCGTTCCCGGGCTCGACCTCAAGCGACAGGTGCAGAAGCACGGCCCGCTCGATGAGGCGACCGCGGCGTCGGTGATCTCGCAGGCCGCCCGGGGCCTCGCCTACGCCCACGAGCAGGGGCTGGTCCACCGGGACGTGAAGCCGGGCAATCTGCTCGTCATGCCGGACGGCCGCGTCAAGGTGCTCGACCTCGGGCTCGCCGGCTCGCAGATCGAGGAGGAGTCGAGCCGGCTCGGCCGCGTGGTGGGCACGATGGACTACATCGCCCCCGAGCAGATCCGGATGCCCGACGACGTGGGTCCCTCCGCCGACATCTACGCCCTCGGCTGCACGCTCTACTACGCCGTCACGGGCCAGGTGCCGTTTCCCGGCGGCACCCGCCGCGAAAAGATGCAGCGACACCTCTCGGCCACCCCCGTTCCGGTGAGCGAACTTGCGCCCCACCTGAGCCCCGACTTTTGTCGCGTCATCGAGGCGATGATGGTCAGGAACCCGGCGGAGCGGATCGCGTCGGCAAGCGAGGTGGTGGAGCGACTGCGCCGCTGGGCGCCGGCTGGGCCGCCCGCGATGCTCCGGAAGGGCGGGGCCGCCAAATCCGTCCGGGCGGTGTCCGAGCCGCCACCGCTCCCGGACGACCAGCCCCGGGGCTTGGGGTGGCTCGCCCGCTGGGCCCGGCAGGACACCCTTCCGACGAGCCGGCGGGACGACGATGCCCCTTGGCTCCTGCCCGACGATCAGGTGGCCGCCGACACGCTCGCCGCGCAGCCGCTGCTCCCGAAACTCCTCGGCATGTTCCGCGACTCTGCAGTCACGCGGCTCCTGCAGGCGGTGCCGCAGGCCTTCCTGGTGGCCGCGGTCGTGGGCGTGGTGTTCGGCGGCGTGATGACCGCCGTGCGAGCGATCGACCCCAACCAGTTCGATAAGTTGCTGTCGCAGGTCTCCACCACCCGCCTCGGCTGGTGGGCGTTCCTGCTGTTGTTCGCGGTCCAGATGGTGGCGTCGCTCGGCCGCCGCCGCGGCCGCTGAGCCAGCAGAGACTTTCAGCCCATGTGGCCTCGCCACCGGACCTCTTCTTTCGGCTCGGCACGCCCCGAGCCAGGCATCAGGAGGGGCGAGTGGATCGGCTCCGACAAGTGCCAAAGCAGCCGCAAAAGCCGGTCATTCATTGACAAGCTGCCCCTGCGGCCGTACGAAAAAGGGGCAAATCCGGACGGGTAGCTCAGTTGGTAGAGCAACGGACTGAAAATCCGTGTGTCGCCGGTTCGATTCCGGCCCCGTCCACTGGATCTTCAGAGCAGGCTCAGATCTGCTGACCGGCCCGCCAGGCTGGTGCCGTCCGTGACGTGAGCCGGCCAGGGCCGTTCGAGCGGCTCGGCGAGGTCCATCCGCAGGTCGCTTCACGCGACCATTGGGCAATCGTGCGTTCCTCGTCGGACATGCGGACGCGCGAAAACTCCCGGGCGGAGAAGCCCCCGCCCGGGAGGACGCGAACGGTTTATCACGACGATCGCCGGTCAGATCGACCGCTGGTGAGAGCGACGACTACTTGACGACCGAGGCCG
Source organism: Planctomycetota bacterium (assembly GCA_046075145.1). Classification (GTDB taxonomy): domain Bacteria; phylum Planctomycetota; class Planctomycetia; order Pirellulales; family UBA1268; genus QWPN01. The sequence continues at coordinate 629 of JBJTPO010000385.1, read as the reverse complement.
TTGTGGCGACCACCGATTTCGCGGCGGGCGTCTCGGCCACGACCGCGGTGTCGGCCGAGCCGGTGCTCGCGATCCCACAGCACGTCGCGGCGGGAACCACGATCCGTGAAGCGACGATCGTCTCGCAGCAGGCGGGCCGGCGGTAGACGAGGCGGCCACAACTGTCGTACACCGCGACCGTCTCGCACGCCGAAGCGCAACAGGACGGCGCACAACTGGTCACACAGACCGGCTCACAGCAGACCGGCTCGCACCGGGTCACGCAGACCGGCTCGCAGCACGGCTCGCAGGCGTGCCGGCGATGCCAACGGCCGGCCTCGGCTTCGTTTGACATCGCAAACGTGACAACGCAGGCCGTCAAACCCATCAACCGCACGAAAAAATTCCGATTCATCGTCAAAGCCCTCGAAGGTGCCCGGGCCTGAACACCGCAGCACCTCCGCGGGGCTGCCATCCCGGGAGCGGGCAAACGATAGCGAGGGCCGGGATTCCGCGGTGTCGAGGCACCTCCGAGCCGGCAAATCGTGGCGGGCAAGGCTACCGGACACTTCGCCGGAGTCGCCGAAGCTCGGCACCCCCGGGACACGCTTCAGCCGAGAGCCCGGGGGGCGCTGAGCCAGGCGCCGCTC
>JBJTPO010000384.1:0-1481 GCA_046075145.1 Planctomycetota bacterium | reverse complement strand
GGCGGAGTCGCATGAGAAGCAGAACAGAGCGACGCTCGGTAGCAGAAATGCGCGAAGCCGGACTGAGGTCATGGTGCGTTTCTCAAAAGGTGATGGCCTGAAGAAGGATAGGTCGGCCCATGGCACTTCGGCAAGCGTCGGCCAAGCGCGAGGGATCACGAGGAGGAACAGCCGGATACGCAGCAGCATCTTCCCGGCAGTGGCCGTCGGAGCAGGAGTGAGCCGCGGCTGAACTGATCGCCCCCGCTGACACCGCTGCCTCACCTGCACGTCGCTGCAGCCGGAAACTTGCACAGCGGTACACTTTTCGTCGGTTCAGCCAGAATCTCCGCGAGCGTCGATGCGGCAAAAGCGCTCTCCATCTCGGCCAAGGCGTTATCGAGCCGTCGGTGAAGCGGGCAGAGTCGTTTCCCGTGCGCAGCCAACCCGAGCGGGCATGTGGTGATCCGCTCGATGGGATCGACAGCCTGCACGATTTCGAGAACTCGGAGTTTCTCGGGCGGGCGAGCGAGCATGAAGCCGCCTCCTGTGCCTCGTCGACTGATGACGATCTCCTCACGCACAAGTTGCTGCAAGACCTTCGACAAGTATGCGACCGGGACGTGCGTCACCTCGGCGATCTGATCGACCGTACGCGATTGCTTTGGCACCGTGGCGAGATAGGTGGCAGCCCGAAGGGCGTATTCAACAGTCTGTGACAGCATTCGCTTCTCGCATGATGGTGATGGCCGCGTCAATGAGCGTGTCAGGGCGCTACCCAGTGCGTCGGCGCGCCGGGTTTCGTGGCCCCGAGAATACCGCGAATGGCTGACCGATCGTCCGGGGAGAGGTGCGCGTATTTCCCGCTAGCGTCCTTTCCGCAGAGTACGGCGTCCATCTTCGTCCAAAACCGCTGCCGCAATTCCTCCGGCAGCGCATCGAAAGCCTTCGAGTAGATCAGGAAACTACACGGATACCGCAACAATCGTTGCTGGAGGTCGAGCGACCGAAGCGACCGTCCGTGGGCGTCGGTCGGCGCATTAATGGCAAACTCCTCGGCGAATGCCGTTGGACCCGTGATCGGTGCCGACAGGGGTGCCGCTCCACTGAACAAGAAGCACTCGACGAGCGATGCCGCGGCGGAATCGAGGATGGTGTTCGTGCTCGGCCAGCGATGATCCGCAGGCTCACCTAGTTCTCGGTTCAGCGCGGCTTCACGATGCAGGCCTATCCGGGATTCGAACGAGGCTTTGGCGAGGATCGTATGGGCCGACGCCTGATGGGCCAGTACGGTGAGCGCCACAATATCGCTGTGCGGGGAAAGGTATCCGGATGCGTCGAATCGCGACCCCAGATCGATCTGATTCAGCCCCGTGGAGTCGTAGTCCTCCGGTGTTTCCGGCCGCTTCCGGTAGGTGATGTTTCCGAGGTGGGTGGAATCGCCGTGGCTGCCCGAGACATACCAACCGCCCCAGCGATCGGCGAGCGGGGTGGAGTCATCG
>JBJTPO010000383.1:0-1454 GCA_046075145.1 Planctomycetota bacterium | reverse complement strand
CGGTGAATCCGCAGGCTCACCTCGCCGTCGCTCGCCCAGAAGCACTTCGTGTCGAGGATCCACCGCTCGCCGGGCGTGATCTGGAAGACGTGGTAGCCGCCGAGCGTGGAGTCGAGGAACACGCTCCCGGTGCCGACGTAGCGGGGCCGGAGCACCGACTCGTCGGAGAACAGCGAGACCCACATCGCATAGGGCGTCGGCAGCGGCACCGTCATCGTGACGGCGCCCTTCATGTGGCTCATCGCCCCGCGCTCGGCGCGACAGTCGTCGTCCACGAGGTCGATGCGGACCCACCGCATCGACTGGCTCTCCTCGATCTCAAAGGTCGCCATCGAGTGAGACCTCCGCTCCACGGGTGATCCCGCCGGCCGTCCAGTCGCACTTCCAGCCGGGGAAGGCGAACTCGGGGTAGGGTTCGGGGGCGATGGGCTCGGGCGACTCCCAGACGAGGTCGAACTGCCGGTCGGGGCGGATCCGGCCGATCCGGCAGAACTTCGTGGTGTGCTGGGTCTTGGGATCGACCTTCACCGGGCCGCCCGGCCCGGCAAACTCGAGCCCGTCACGGAAGGCCTGTCGCACCGCCTCGGTCTCGAAGCTGCCCGCCTTCTCCACCGCCTGCTTCCAGAGGTGGACGAGGCACCAGGCCGGCTCCATCGGATCGCCGGTGACGCGGTCGCGGCCGAACTCCTGCTGGAAGCCGCCCACCCACGCCCGGTTGGCTGGGGTGGCGAGGCTCTGGAAGTAGCAGGAAACGCCGTAGTGCCCCTTCACCTGCTCGGGTGGCAGGCTCCGCAACTCGTCTTCGGCGATGCTCGTCGACATCACCGGCGTCTTGTCGGGGTCGATGCCGGCCTCGGCCAGAGCCTTGAATAGTCCCTCGTTCGAGTCGCCGTTGACCGTGTTCAAGACGCAGTCGGCCTCGAGTTCCCCGAGCATCCGGGCGACGAGGCTGAAGTCCTGGTCACCGAGCGGCCGGTAGAACTCGCCCACGACTTTCAGGTCGCGGTCGCCGAGGTACTTGCGGGTGACGTGGTGGGCCGTCCGCGGATAGACGTAGTCCGAGCCTACGAGCAGGATCCTGCGCCGCGAGCCGCCGGCGGGCGACTCGAGCCAGTCGAGCGCCGGCAGGATCTGCTGGTTGGGCACCTGGCCGCCGTAGACGCAGGAGGGGGACGACTCGTTCCCCTCGTACTGGACGGAATAGAAGAGCAGCTTCCGGGCCTCCTCGACGACCGGCAGCACCGCCTTGCGGGCGGTGCTCGTCCAGCAGCCGAACAGCGCCACGACCCCCTCGTCGATCAGCCGCCGGGCCAGCTCCGCGAACCGCTCCGGCCGCGACCGCGGGTCGGGCGCCCGGGCGACGAGCGTCCGGCCGAGCAGGCCGCCGGCCGCGTTAATCCGCTCGCAGGCGTGGAGCTCGATGTCGCGCAGTCCCATGGCGCCGATCGCCAGCG
>JBJTPO010000382.1:0-2786 GCA_046075145.1 Planctomycetota bacterium | reverse complement strand
CGCGGCTCGGGGCTTCCGCTCTTTCGCCAACTACAGGACCCGCATCCTGTTCTTCTGCGGGAAGCTCGATCTCAGGCCGCAGCTACCCTGCCACTGAAATGCCGGAAGAACCCTGAAGAATCATAGAACGGCCCGGCGCCGCCCGTATCGGGATCAGGATTGAACAGAGCGTCGTCCAGCAGACGTTGGGCCCAGCCAACTCCTTCGTCCGCGGCCATCGTGTTGCCGCGTTGGAGTCACCACTCGATCTCGCAGTTCTTCGGCGCTCGCTGTCGCGGCAGCCAGCGTGGTGACGATGATCGGCGACAGCCAGCCGACAGGGGTGGTTTGGTCGTCGCCACGAACCTTGCCACTAAGTTCCACGGCGTGGTGGTGATCCATGCCTGGATGTCCAGTTGATGAGTGATCCGCCAACGACGGCGCTCCCGCCGGAGGCGAGTTGGACGCCCCACGATCATGTGGCCAGAACCCAGGAATACTGCCCGGGAACAAGCTGGCGGTTCCTGACACGGCGACCAAAGATGCACTGGGCGGCGAGGGACTCGAACCCCCAACCCCCTCGGTGTAAACGAGGTGCTCTGACCAATTGAGCTAGCCGCCCTCCGCCCGCTGCACCACCGGCTTCGGCGGCGGGGTCACCACGCGCACGCCCAGCTCGACGAGTTGCTTCGGCTCCACCGCCGCCGGGGCGCCCGTCATCAGGTCGCTCGCCTTCTGCGTCTTGGGGAAGGCGATCACGTCGCGGATGCTGTCGAGGCCGCCGAAGAGCATCACCCAGCGGTCGATGCCCAGCGCGATGCCCCCGTGGGGCGGGGCCCCGCTCCGCAGGGCGTCGAGCAGGAACCCGAACCGCTCGCGGGCCATCTCGGCCGTGATCCCCAGCAGCTTGAACACCTTCTCCTGCGTGGCCGAGTCATGGATCCGGATCGTGCCGCCCCCGGCCTCCGAGCCGTTGATCACGAGGTCGTAGGCCACCGCCCGACAGCGGGCCGGATCGCTCTCCAGAAACTCGAGGTCCGCGGGCTTGGGCGCGGTGAAGGGGTGGTGCATCGCCGCCCAGCCGCCGGTCTCGGAGTCGCGGGCGAACATCGGGAAGTCCACCACCCAGGAAAAGTGCATCGTCTTCGGGTCGTAGAGCCCGAGTTCCGCCCCCAGCCGCTTGCGGAGCGTGTGCAGGGCCTTGGACGTGACCTCGAAGGAATCGGCCACGACGAGCGCCAGGTCGCCGGACCCGCAGCCGAGCCCCTCCTTGAGGCCGGCGGCGATGCCCGTGAGGTTCTTGGCCACCGGGCCGCTCCAGGAACCGTCGGGCTCGACCTTCAGCCACACGAGCCCCTTGGCCCCGGCCTCGACCGCCGCAGCCGTGAGGTCATCGAGCTCCTTGCGGGAGAACCGCCCTGCCGCCCCCGGCACGCGGATGCCCCGGACACGGCCGCCGCTCTCGACCGCCCCCCGGAACACCCGGAAGTCGCTCTCGCCGGCGAGCGCCGTGAGGTCCACGATCTCCAGGCCGTAGCGGAGGTCTGGCGCGTCGTGGCCAAACCGCTCCATGCACTCGTCGTAGGTGAGCCGCGGCAGCGGCAGGGAGACCTCCAGGCCGAGGATCTCGCGGGCCGTCCGCCGCACGAGCCCCTCGATCACCCCGATCACATCGTCGGCGCCGACGAACGACATCTCCAGGTCGAGCTGGGTGAACTCCGGCTGCCGGTCGGCCCGCAGGTCTTCGTCCCGGAAGCACTTGGCAACCTGCACGTAGCGGTCGAAGCCGGCCATCATCAGGAGCTGCTTGTAGAGCTGCGGCGACTGGGGCAGGGCGAAGAACGAGCCGTGGTCGAGCCGGCTGGGCACGAGGTAGTCACGGGCCCCCTCGGGCGTGCTCTTGCCGAGCATCGGCGTCTCGACGTCGATGAACCCGAGCTCGTCGAAATGGTCCCGCATGATCTTCACGATCCGGCTGCGGAGAAACATGTTCTGCTGCATCGCCGGGCGGCGCAGGTCGAGCCAGCGGTGGGCGAGGCGGACCTCCTCACCAGGAAGCTCGGTCGCGCCGGGCTGAAAGACCGGCGTCTCGGCCTCGTTGAGCACCTCGAGCCGGTGGCAGACGACCTCGATCTGTCCGGTCGCGAGTTTGGGGTTCGTCGTGCCCGCGGGGCGGGCGCTGACGGCGCCGTGGACGCGGATCACCCACTCGGGCCGCACCGCCCGCGCCGCGGCAAGCGTGTCGGCGGCGCAGTCGGGTCCGATCACGACCTGGGTCTTGCCCCAGCGATCGCGGAGATCGACGAAGATCACGCCCTTGTGATCGCGCACGCGGTCCACCCAGCCGCAGAGATCGACGGTCGTCCCGAGGTGTGAGTCGCGCAGTTCGCCGCAGGTGTGGGTTCGGAGCACGGTGGGAATGCCTGTGGGTGCGGGGAAGAAGGGCGTCGGAGAAGGGCAGGCTACTCGCGCGACCGGAATGCCGACAGGGCCAGCAGCACCGCGGCCAGCAGCAGCGAGCCACCGAGCGCCGGCAGTGCACCGAACGTGAAGAGCATCCGTGCCGTCTGCAGTCGATCGGCCGTGTCGTCACCGAGCGAGTTCCAGCCGAACAGGCCCGTCAGCGAAAGCGCCACGAACAGCAGGGCGAGCCCGAGCGACATCCAGGCGAGCACCTTGGGCATGCGTCACCTACTTCGCGGCCCGGGCTGCGACGAGTTCGCGCTCGGCCGCGAAATCGAGATGGAGCTGCTGCCCGACCTCGTCGCCGCCCGAGAGCTCGCGGAAGAGCATGCTCGGCTGGATGT
>JBJTPO010000381.1:0-1868 GCA_046075145.1 Planctomycetota bacterium | reverse complement strand
TCGTGCTCGAAGACCGCCCCGACGGCACCGGCTGGAGCCGGAAGGGCTGAACGTCGCCGGCTACCGCGGCCGGAAGCGGACCGTGAGCGACTCGTAGCCCCGCGGCGCGTCGCAGGCGGCCGTGCGCTCGACGCGGTCCTGCTTGGCGAGGAGTTCGATCCAGGCGACCCTCGCGCAGAGCACCGCCAGGAGCGTCCGCACCACCGTGGGGGCGTGGGCCGCGCCCAGACAGAGGTGTGCCCCGAAGCCGAAGGCGACGTGCGGGTTGGGCCGGCGGTCGAGCCGGATGTCTGCGGCATCCTCGAAGCCCATCTCGTCGAGGTTTGCCGAGGCCCAGCCCAGGCTCGCCCGGTCGCCGGCCTTCACCTGCATCCCATGCACTTTGGTGCCGGACGCTGCGGACTTGCTCCTCCGAGGGAAGTCGTCTCGTCCTTGGCCGCCTTCCGCAGATCCTCGTGCCGGAGGATCAGCATGATCACCTCCCGGTCGGTCGGCAGGCCGAGCACACCGCGGTCGCGCCGCGCCGCAGGGATCGGGAACCTCGCCCATGGCTGCGTCGGCGGGTCAGGGCAACTGGATCGCCACCGGCTCATCCGCTCCCGCCGCCGCCATGTCGCGGATCTCCTGGGAGATCTTCATCGAGCAATACTTCGGCCCGCACATGCTGCAGAAGTGGGCGCTCTTGAAGGTCTCCTGCGGAAGCGTCTCATCGTGATACTTCCGGGCGGTCTCCGGATCGAGCGCGAGCCGGAACTGCTCGTTCCAATCGAAGGCGAACCGGGCCCGCGACAGCGCATCGTCCCGCTGCCGCACATTCTTGCGGTGGCGGGCGAGGTCGGCCGCGTGGGCGGCGATCTTGTAGGCGATCACCCCCTGCTTGACGTCCTCGGCATCGGGCAGCCCCAGGTGCTCCTTGGGCGTCACGTAGCAGAGCATCGCCGCCCCGCTCCAGCCGGCGAGCGCCGCCCCGATGGCGCTCGTGATGTGGTCGTAGCCCGGGGCGATGTCGGTGACCAGCGGCCCGAGCACGTAGAAGGGCGCCTCGTCGCACTCCTGCATCTGCCGCTTCACGTTCATGTCGATCTGGTCCATCGGCACGTGCCCCGGCCCCTCGACCATCACCTGGCAGCCCTTGGCCCAGGCCCGCCGCGTGAGCTCGCCGAGCACGTGAAGCTCCGCGAACTGGGCCTCGTCGCTGGCGTCGGCGATGCTCCCCGGCCGGAGGCCGTCGCCGAGGCTCCACGTGACGTCATATTCCCGGAAGATGTCGCAGAGATCCTCGAAGTGGGTGTAGAGCGGATTCTGCTCACGATGGGTCATCATCCAACGGGCGATCAGCGAACCGCCGCGGCTCACGATCCCGGTGATCCGGTTCATCGTGAGCGGCAGGTGATCCCGAAGCAGGCCGGCGTGGACGGTCATGTAGTCGACCCCCTGCTGGGCCTGCTTCTCGCACATGTCGAGAAAGTGCTGGGGCTTCATGTCGTCGATGTCGCCGCCGAGTTCCTCGAGCATCTGGTAGATCGGCACCGTCCCGATCGGCACGGGCGAGGCGTCGATGATCGCCCGGCGGATGGTGTCGATGTCCTTGCCGGTCGAGAGATCCATCACCGTGTCGGCCCCGTAGTGGACCGCCATGTGGAGCTTCTCGAGTTCGGTGGCCACGTCGCTCGTCACCGACGAGTTGCCGATGTTGGCGTTGATCTTGGTGAGGCAGGCGATCCCGATGCCCATCGGCTCGAGCGACTTCGAGAGGTGCACCGTGTTGGCCGGGATCACCATCCGGCCACGGGCGACCTCGTCGCGCACAAGCTCGGCGGCGAGATCCTCCCGCGTGGCGACGAACTGCATCTCGGGGGTGATCTCGC
>JBJTPO010000380.1:0-1006 GCA_046075145.1 Planctomycetota bacterium | reverse complement strand
CAGCGGCGCGCCCACCGCCACGCGATCGCCAGCCGACACGCACACCCGCTCGACCACGCCCGAGACGTGTGTGCCGACGACCACGTCTTCGTCTGTCGGTTCGACGATTCCCGAAGCGGCGAGCGTGCGGGAGAAACCGGCACTCACCGGCAGGATCGGCGGCACGGCCTTCGGAAGCGGCTGGTTGGCCCGGTAGACGTGCCAGCCCGCGTAGCCCGCGGAACCGAGGGCCAGCAGAGGCAGAAAAACAGTCCCGAGCTTGCCGCTCATGGACGCGACTCCCTGAAGTCAGCGGCGGCAGAGACGCCTGTCACACGGCCATCACCCATTTCGATGATGCGGTCGCCGTATCCGTAGACCCGGCTATCGTGCGTGACGACGATCACCGCCCGTTCCGCGTCGAGGCTCACACGCCGCAGAAGTTCCATGACGGTGCGGCCGGATTCGGCATCGAGGGCCGCCGTGGGTTCGTCGCAGACCAGGAGCCGTGGCCTGTGGACGAGCGCGCGGGCGATCGCGACACGCTGCTGCTGGCCGCCGGAGAGTTGGGCGGGATGAGAGTCAGCCTTGCCGCCGAGCCCCACGGCGGCGAGCAACGCGCGGGCCTCCCGGATGGCGTCGCTCCGCCGCCTGCCTTGCACGAGGAGCGGGAGGCAGGCGTTCTCGGCCGCCGTCAGCGCCGGAAGGAGGTTGTATTGCTGGAAGACGAAGCCGATCATCCGAGCGCGAAAGGCGACGAGAGCATCGCCGCGAAGATCACCCAGCCGTCGGTCGAAGATGCGCACATCGCCGGCTGTAGGCTGGAGCAGGCCGGCGACGATCGAAATCAGCGTCGTCTTGCCGCAGCCCGAAGGCCCGACCAGCAGCGTGAGCTCCCCCGGGGCGACCTCGACATCGATTCCGCGGAGTACGTCCACTCGCGTGTCACCTGTGCCGAACGACTTCGTGACACCCGTGCAGGCGACGGCGGAGCGGATGGCGGAAGTGGCGACCAAGATACACCCAC
>JBJTPO010000379.1:0-2137 GCA_046075145.1 Planctomycetota bacterium | reverse complement strand
GATCGCCGCCCGCTACCTGTAGCCCGCCGCGTGGCGTCAGTACTTGAGGCCGTTGCGGCGGACGTGCACCAGCGGCGCGGCGTCGGGCCGCCCGCCGGCCGCCTCGATCCTGCCGAGCACGATCACATGGTCGGCCCCGGCGGCAGCCGTCTCGGCCACGCCGCGGCATTCCATCCAGCCGGCGGCTTCGTCGAGGGCCGCCACGCCGGATGGCGTCCGGGCCAGCGCGAGTCCTGCGAAGGGATCCTCTCCGTCGGTCGGTGCCTTGCCGAACCGGGCCAGCAGGCTTCGCTGCGATTCCGCGAGCACATTGATCGCGAACGGCGTTCCCGCACGAATCGCCCCGAGCAGGTCGCGGGCCGTTCCCACCGCCACCGAGACCAAGGGCGGCTCGAAGCCGGCCTGCATGACCCAGCTCGCGAGCATGCCGCGGTCGGCATTCGCCGCTCGCCAGGTCACAACGAACAGGCCGCTGGGGATTCGGCCGAGGGCCGTGGCGAAGCCGTCGAGGCCGGCAGCCGCGGGAGTCTGGGACGGAGGGGGCATCGCGGTGAACCTCGGTGACGGGGTGGTCGAAGAAACCTGGCCAGGTGTCGGATTCGCGATCCTTCCCAGACTGCCGCCGCGGCGCGGGGAACGTCACCCCGCCGCGAATGCGTCGCGAATCGGAGCGGACAGAAGCCGATCAGTCTGTAGCCGGCCCGAGCCGGACCACTAGAGTCTGGCGGCAAGCGTGTGCCGGCTGCAAGCCGCTCGCATCGCCCCCGCTGCCGAGCCAGGCTGCCCACGCGTCGCCCCAATCGCCCGAGATGCCGTCGTCCGCCATGCGCTTTCCGATTGTCCACGTGCTTGCGACCTTGGGCTGCCTCGCGGCGGTCACGGCCGCCGCGCAGGACTTCGCGGCGGACAACCTGCCGTCACCGGATCCCGCCGCCGACATGCACCTGCTGCCGCCGGCTGACCCGGGGGGCACCGTGTTCCCCGGCGGGCCGGTGGTTCTCGACGATCCGTACCTGCCCGGACCGTATCGTGACGGCGGCGTGACGGGCGTGCCCCGCGACGCCTTCGACGACCTCTGGGCCCCACGACCCTGGTCGTGGCAGATGCTCCCCAACAACCTGATCTACACGAGCTATCTGGCGGGCCCGAAGGAGCCGCGGTTCGCCACCGTCTGGTACGACGACACGGCGCCCGATCCCTTCACGCCGAGCACGTCGAGCGGCTGGCTCTGGGACAGCACGCTGGGCGGGCGTGTCTCCGTGCTCCGGTACGGCACCGACACGGTGCTCCATCCCCAGGGCTTCGAAGTGCAGCTCGAGGGGGCCGCCTTCGTGCGGCTCGACCCGGCCCGCGACCGCGATCTCGTGTCGAGCGACTACCGGTTCGGGATCCCGCTGGTCTACGGCGTGGGCCGGTGGCAGACGAAGCTCGCCTACTACCACAACAGCGCCCACCTCGGCGACGAGGCGATGATCCGATTTCCGGACTTCCCGCGGGTGAACTACGTCCGCGACGTGATCGTCCTGGGCGGCTCGTGGTACGCCCTCGACTGGCTGCGGCTGTACGGCGAGTTCGGCTATGCGTTTTTCAACGCCGGCGGCTCGGAGCCCTGGGAGTTTCAGTTCGGCACCGAGTTGATCCAGGCCCGCCCGACGGGCATCCACGGGGCTCCCTTCCTGGCCGTCAACGGGATGAGCCGGCAAGAGCTGGACTGGGGAGGCAATGTCTGCGTGCAGACGGGCTGGGCCTGGCGAGGCGATCGGAGCGAGAAACTCTTCCGGATCGGCTTCGAGTATCTCTACGGCTCCGACCCGCAGTATGAGTTCACCTTCTACAACCAGAATCGGGCCGGCATCGGAATGTGGTACGACTACTGACAGCACGGCTGCGGGGCCCTCCATGGCCCCCGCAGCCGTGCCGGCCCTCCGGCCGGCGGTCGCACCTCCGGGCGACCGTGTTCGTCCGTCAGGCGGAGTGGGCAGCATGGGCGGACGAATCCGGGGTGGCATCGTCTTTCGTGGCTAGGTTGTTGCCATGCCTCTGCTCGCGATCGAGACCACGTGTGACGAGACGGCGGCGGCGGTGGTGACCCGCGGCAAGTAAAAGTAAAAGTAGGACACTGCTGGCGACAACGATG
>JBJTPO010000378.1:0-3463 GCA_046075145.1 Planctomycetota bacterium | reverse complement strand
CCACCGCCTGCTCGCGATTCGGCCTTGAGTGCGTGGTCTACATGGGCGCGGAAGACGTCCGCCGGCAGGCGCCCAACGTACGGGCGATGCGGCTGATGGGCGCGGAAGTCCGCCCCGTGGAGACGGGCTCCCGCACGCTCCGCGACGCGATCAACGAGGCGATGCGCGACTGGATGGCCTCGGTCGAAGACACGCATTACATCATCGGCTCGGTCGTGGGGCCGCATCCCTTCCCGCGGATCGTCCGCGACTTCCAGTCGGTGATCGGCCGCGAGACGGTCGAGCAGTGCCGGCGGCAGTTTGGCCGGCTGCCGGAGGCGGTGGTGGCCTGCGTGGGAGGCGGCAGCAACGCGGCGGGGATGTTCTTCCCCTTTGTGGATCATGCCGAGGTGCGGCTGGTGGGGATCGAGGCGGGCGGCCGCTCGACCCAGCCGGGCCAGCACGCGGCCAGCCTCTCCTTCGGCTCCCCCGGCATCCTGCACGGCAGCCTGAGCTACGTGCTCCAGGACGCCGACGGTCAGACCTCCGATGTCCATTCCGTCTCGGCGGGCCTCGACTACCCTGGCGTGGGCCCCGAGCACTCCTACTGGCGGGACCTCGGCCGCGTCGAGTATTCGAGCGTGACCGATGACGCGGCGCTGGCCGCCTTCGACCACGTGGCCCGCCGCGAGGGGATTCTGCCTGCGCTCGAGACCTCGCACGCCCTGGCCTGGGCCGTGGAGGAGGCGTCGCGGCGGCCGGCCAACGAGATCATCGTGGTCTGCCTCTCGGGTCGCGGCGACAAGGACGCCGCCGAGATCGCCCGGCTTCGCGGCCTGGCAGCCGACGGAGGGCCGGCCTGACGCGATGGCAACTCCCGCCACATCCCGGCAGCGGCCGATCGCCGCGCTCGAGGCCATGTTCGCCGGCAACCGGGCCGCGGGCCGCAAGGCCGTGGCGCCCTTCGTGACGGCCGGCGATCCCGACCCCGCCACCAGCGTGGCCGTGCTCGAGGCGCTCGACCGGGCCGGGGCTTCGCTCTGCGAACTCGGCGTGCCCTACAGCGATCCGATCGCCGACGGGCCGGTGATCCAGGCGTCCTACACGCGGGCGCTCGGCTCCGGCATCACGCTCGAGAAGGTCTTTGGAGTGGCCCGCGAGGCGACCGCCCGCGTGCGAATGCCGATCCTGGCGATGGCCAGCTACTCGCTCGTCTTTCGCCGGGGCATCGACCGGTTCGTGGCCGACGCGCTGGCCGCGGGGCTCGCCGGCTTCGTGGTGCCGGATCTCCCGGTCGAGGAGTCCGACGACCTGGACGGGGCCTGCCGGGCGGCCGGCCTCGCGCTCGTGCGGCTCGTGACGCCGACCACGCCCCCGGAGCGGGCTGCGGCCATCGCGGCCAAGTCCACCGGCTTCCTCTACTGCGTGTCGGTGGCGGGCGTCACCGGCGCCCGCACGGAACTGCCCCCCGGGCTGATCGACCGCGTGAAGTGGCTGCGGACGCAGACCGACGTGCCGATCCTGGTCGGCTTCGGGATCTCGGCGGCCGACCAGGTGAAGGCCGTGTGCGAAGTGGCCGACGGGGCGATCGTGGGCTCAGCCCTCGTGAGACTCGTGGCCGAGAAGGCCGCCGGCGGGCCGGCCGCCCTGGCCGCCGCGGTCACGAAATTCGTGGGCGATCTCGCCGCGGCGACCTGAGCGTTTCCTGGACTGGGACGGGGCGCCCGTGCCATCTCGTCGGGGGACGAATCGCATGGCCATGACCGACGGGGACGCGCTATAATTGCCCACGTGGAACAGATGCCGCAGGCCGCGACGAAGGCCTGCACGGAGCTCATCTCGCCATGTTCTCCGCCCGCGATCCGGCCGACGTCGAGCGGTTCTTCCGCGGACTCACCGAATATGCCTTCCATGCCCGGCTCGGCGTGGTCGATCCGCCGCTCGTCGATTATCTCGCCGTGATGCTCGTGCGGTTCATGCGGAACGAGCGGCTGGCAGTGCTGCCCGGGGCGGGCGAGGAGTCGGCCGATGTGAGCCACCTGCTCTTGGCGGCGGAGCGGCATGCCGACCTGGCCGAGGCCCGCGAGGAATACCGGCACATCGGCGACGTGACGCTCTTCTGGAGCGGCCTGTACCCCGAGGCACTGGCCCGCTATCGCAAGCCGGGGCCGCACGCCGATCTCGTGGGCTTCAAGGCGGCCGGCCGTCGGGCCTACTCGCTGGCGGCCGCGCTCGAGCCCGACGACGCCGCCGCCGAGCGGGCCCTGTTCGAGCGGCTGGCGCACGAATACGACCTCTGCGTGGAGGGCCTCGCCGAGGTCCGCCGCGCCTGGGGCGACGCGGCGTAGCCGACCAGGCAAGCACACATGCCCCATCCAAGCCCCCGGCGCGCGCCGGGGGGATGACGCCATCCAGGCGGCACGACGAGCCGGCGGCTTGCGCTACCCGCCGACCAGCTGGGCCTGCCACGGTGGGTCGTAGCCGGCCGCTTCGACGGGAAGGCCCGCTCGCACGACCGCTGTGACAAGCTCCGCCGGTGAGACGCGGCCCGGATCGATCACGGCGACGAGCGTGTCCGCATCGGCCGCCTGCACGTCGGCGACCAGCGAGCCCAGCACGATCGTGGCAGCTTCCGCCCGGTCAGGGCAGCGCAGCTGATATCGCCACAGGCGCCCCTCGGCGAAGGTCGCCGGGTCGTTGCGTCCCGCGGCGACCACCCGCCCTTCCCGGAGCACGGCGAGGTGCGTGAAGCAGTCGGGCACCCGGGCGTCGTCGATCGCGGCCAACACCGTGCGGCCCATCAAGTGGGTGTCGCCCACGAGCCGCTCGACCGCCGTTCGGCCGGTGGGATCGAGCCCGCTGCAGGGATCGTCGAGGAGCAGCACCTGCGGGTCGTGCAGGAGCGCCCGCGCCACGAGCAGCCGCTTGGCGTGGCCGGCGTCGAGCGTGTCGATGTCGTCGCCACCGCGGCCGGCAAGCGCGGCGAGTTCAAGCCCCTTGGCCACCGCCTGCTCGAGCTCCCTGCCCCGCCGCCCCGCGGCCACGGCAAAGAGCTCCAGAAACTCCGCCGCCCGCAGCCCCGGCCAATCGGGCGGCCGGTCGGGCACATACCCCGCGACGCGCCGCACCGCCTCTGACTCCCGGCGCACGGAGTGGCCCGCGACGAGGATCTCGCCCCCATGGAGCGGCACGGCCGTGGCCACCGCGGCCACGAGCAGGCTCTTGCCGGCGCCACTCGGTCCGATCACCGCCCAAGCCTCGCCGGAGCGGACATGCAGCGAGATCGCCTCCACGACGAGCTCCCCGGCCTGCTCGACGCTCGCGCGGTCAAAGCGGATCATGGTCGGTTACTCCGGGAACTCCTCGGGGCGAAGGGGTTGCCCATGCCGATCGAGCGGCGTTGATAGCGAGCGTGGGCAGGATGCCGAAGCGGATGCGGGATACCAGCGAGCTGGCATCGAGCGAGCGGAAGGCAGGATGCCTG
>JBJTPO010000377.1:0-2285 GCA_046075145.1 Planctomycetota bacterium | reverse complement strand
CCGAGCCCTCGGCGATGCGGCACAACGCGGTCAGTGTGACGCCGGGGCGCGCGGGCGGCAAGCGGCACGGGGTATACTCCTCACGGTTGGTGATGCCGCCGCCCGTGGCCCGGTGGCCCCCTTTTGTACGGGCGAGACGCATGAGCGATGGGTCAGCCTCCGAGTCCGGCCGGCTCGTCGCGGCGCTTGCCGGTGCCGGCGCGCGGCTGGCGATCATGTCGAGCGGCGGCGGGGCCGAGGCGATCAGCCGGCTCGTCGCGACGCCGGGCGCGAGCGAGGTGGTGCTCGAAGGGGTCGTGCCCTACGCCCGCGAAGCGGTCGACGGCCTCCTCGGCGGCGCCCAGGAGACGTACTGCTCGGCCCGCACGGCGAGGCGCCTCGCCGTCGCCACCTGGGAGCGGGCCGTGTCGCTGCAGGAAGCCGGCGGCGCCCGTCCCGCCGAGGCCCGCCGCCGGGCGGTGGGGGCGGCCGTGACCGCCGGCCTGCGGACCACGCGGCCGCGGCGGGGGGAGCACCGGGCAATCGTGGCCGTGCAGACCCGCGCCGCGACGCGGGTGGCCGAACTCGTGCTCGAGAAGGAGGCGCGATCGCGAAGTGACGAGGAGCGAGTGGCCGCCGACCTGCTGCTCGGCGAGATCGCGGCGGCCTGCGGTGTCGCGGCCGCCGTCGCCGAGGTGCCGCTGCGGGACGGCGAGGCGATCCGGCGCGACGTCGTCGAGCCGCCTGGGCCGTGGCGGGACCTGTTCGCGGGCGAGCGAGCGGTCGCGGCCGCGGGGGGCGAGGCTGCCGGTGACCCGGCGGCGGGCGGGCTCGTCTTCCCTGGCTCGTTCGACCCGCTGCACGAGGGGCACCTGCTGATGGCCCGGATCGCCGAGGAGGTCGCCGAACGGCCCTTGGCCTACGAGATCTCGATCGCCAACGTCGACAAGCCGACGCTCGACTATGTCGAGATGCGGGATCGGGCGGCCCAGTTTGCGGGCAGCCAGCTCTGGTTCACCCGCGCGGCCACCTTCGTGGAGAAACTCGCGATCTTTCCTCGCAGCACGTTCGTGATGGGCGCCGACACATTCGCGAGGCTGCCTGATCCGAGGTATTACGGCGGCTCGAAGGCGGCGGCCACGCGGGCGGTGAACGCGATCGCCGCGAAGGCGGCCGGGCTGATCGTGTTCGGCCGGGCCCGCGACGGCGTGTTCGAGGAGGCGGCCGGGATCGCCGTGCCCAAGGCCCTGCGGGACGTGGCCTACTTCGTGTCGCAGCGGGAGTTTCGCCTGGACGTATCGAGCACGCAGCTCAGGCGGCGGGCGCTCGCGGGCAGCGGCGCATGAGCGGGCCGTGGAGGATGTCGCGGCCACGGGTGGCGGTCTGGGCCGCGGGACTCGTGCTCTTCCCGGCGGTCCTGCGGGCCGACGCAGTGGCCGACGCGCTCACCCCGCACGTCGGCAAGACGCTCGACGTGGTCGAACTCGGCACCGGCCGGCGGTTCGTCCGCCATACGCTCGAACGGGTCGTGGAGCGCAACGGCAGGACCGAGTCGGTCCGGATCGTCGAGGAGGGCCAGCCGCGGCCGACGACGCTGGCGATCAAGGGAATCACGAAGATCGTGGCCGACCGGGAAACCGTCTACGAGGCCGAGGCCGCGGGGGGTGGTGCCGCGGGCCTGCGCGGGCGGGTCGCCCGCGAGAAGCGAGAGGCCGAGCTCGCAGCCTCGCACGAGCGAATGCAGGCCAGCGGAGTGAAGCCCTGGCCCGCCCTGATGGCGGACGAGCACGCCGCCGAGGTCGAGCGGCTCAAGGCGTTCGTGCAGGAGGTGCGCGAGGCCTTTCCCAAGCTCGAGGTCGCCGAGACGCACGAGTTCATCGTCGTGACCGACATCCCGGCCACGGAGATCGCCCCCTACGTGGCCAGCCTCGACTCGATGCACGACCTGCTCTGCGACCTGTACGGGATCCCGCGGGGCGAGCCGGTCTGGAAGGGCAAGTGCCTGGTCGTGGCCTTTCGCGACGAGGGGGAGTTTCACGCCTTCGAGGCCCGGTTCATGCGGGCCGGCATTCCGCGTGGCGTGCACGGGCTGTGTCACCAGGCGTCGGACGGGCGGGTCATCATGGCCTGCCATCGGGGCGACGATGCCGACGCCTTCGCCCACATGCTCGTCCACGAGACGAGCCACGGTTTCAACCACCGCTGGATGTCGCCGTGCCGGCTGCCCAGCTGGCTCAACGAAGGGATCGCCGAATGGGTCGGCACGCAGGTGGTGCCGGCCTGCCGGCAGGTACCGCTCAAGGAGG
>JBJTPO010000376.1:0-1619 GCA_046075145.1 Planctomycetota bacterium | reverse complement strand
GAAGGCGCTGCCGACCCAGGCGATCTCGGTGCCCGTGAAGCCGAGGCCTCCGTCGGCCACGCCGGCTCCCATGTAGCCCCAGATCAGCGGCAGCCAGGCGCCCCAGATCGCGAACTCGAGCACCATCATCAGCCAGAAGCGGAGCGTCGGCGCGGCGGCGGGGGAACGGCTCATGTCTGACCTCCTGGCGGGAATGACGGGATTCAGTCGGCGAACTCGCGGATCCGGATGGTGCGGAAGTGGGCCTCGTCGCCGTGGCCGAGGAAGCCGATGTGGCCCTTCGTCCGGGCCAGGCCCGGATGCTGCTGGCCGTCGGGCGTCGGCCGGCCGTCGCGGAACGGAGCCGTATAAGCGTCGACGATCGTCTTCCCGTTGACGACCACCTTCACGTGGCTGCCCCGGGCAATGACCGTCTCCTCGTTCCTCTTACCGACGGGCTTCAGGCAGCCCCGCTCCGCGGCCACGACGCCGTAGACCGAGCCATGCACCTGCCAGGGCTTGAGGCCGGCGTACTTCGGGTGGCCATCGTCGAGGATCTGGACTTCGATTCCCGCGAAGGCCACGTCGCCCGCGAGCGGAGCCCGGATGCCGAGGCCGTTGTTGACGC
Source organism: Planctomycetota bacterium (assembly GCA_046075145.1). Lineage (GTDB taxonomy): Bacteria > Planctomycetota > Planctomycetia > Pirellulales > UBA1268 > QWPN01. The sequence goes on along the minus strand of JBJTPO010000376.1, from coordinate 1,012 downwards.
CGGGCGTGAGCCGGCCCGATCCCGGCCGCCCGCCCCAGCCCGCCAGCCGGGCCGAGCAGCTGCGGCGACGCCACGACTCGGCCGCGGATCGCCACCGGCCGGGGGGAAGCGTCGAGTTCCCAGGCGAGATCGGAACGGCTGAAGAGGTCGAACCGCGCCGCCGACCAGGCCGCGCCGATCGCCACCGATGCCACCACGACCGCGACGGTCGCGAGCCGCTGCCGCCCGCGAAGGAGCGCCCATCGCCAACCGGCCAGCGCCGCCAGGCCGGCCATCCAGCAGGGCAGGGCGGGGCTCAGCGCGGCCGGCAGCCCGCGGACGAGGATCGCGCCGGCCACGAGTCCCCCGGCCACGAGCACCAGCGGCCGGTGCGGCAGCGAATCCTCGCGGAGCAACCCCGCCAGCCGACCAGCCACAGCGGACGAGCGGTCGATCCAAGCCCGAGCCAGCGATTGCAAGCGGTATGTCACGAGCGTCGACTTCCGCGGAGCAGGGGAGTGGAACAGCGGCTCACAAAGGGCCCACTCTTTCAAGCGAGCGCGCCGGCCCCGGGGGGCAAAAAACTTTTCCCGCCCGCCCGCTGGCGGGGGGCTGCCTCCCGCCAATAAAGAGGCTGCGCTGCTTCCTCTCCAACCGCCCCGAGGCCGTCTCCGCCCTCACGAAGATCTTTCTTGCCGAGATCGAGCGACTGCTGACCGCTGCCGCAGGCATGACGAGTGGCCCCGCCGCCCGCCCACGGCTCGGTGCCATCTCATTTCTGCACCGCTTCGGCTCCGCGCTGAACCACCACGTGCATCTCCACGCCTGCGTCACCGACGGCGTCTTCATGCCGCGTGCTGCCGGGGCGGGGTTTCGGTAGACGCGAGTGTCAGGGTCGCGCTCATCCACCGCGACGTGCCGAGCTATTTTCACAGTCTCGAGCACCTGCTGCGATACCGTTCCCGGCCCCCCTTCGCACTCGAGCGACTCTCCGTGACCCGCGACGCAGGCGGCCGGGCATCCAAAGTCCGCT
>JBJTPO010000375.1:0-1297 GCA_046075145.1 Planctomycetota bacterium | reverse complement strand
GCATCTTCCTCGTGGCCGGCGTCGCCTCGTTGGCCCTCGCGGCCTACAGCCTCTTTCTGCCGCACACGCCGCCCAAGCGGGCGGTGCCCGGCGACAGCGGCTTCGCCTGGCTCAAGGCGACCAAGTTTCTCGCCCATCCCTACCTGCTCGTGCTTTTCATCGTCACGTTCCTCGACGCCGTGATCCACAACGGCTATTTCGTGATGGCCGGCGACTTTCTCAAGAGCCAGGCCGTCGGTATCAAGCCGGAGTGGATCATGCCGGTGATGAGCATCGGGCAGGTGGCGGAGAACGCCACGATGGCGATCCTGGGCGGCGTGCTCGCCCGGCTCGGCTGGAAGACGACGATGATCCTCGGGATCCTCGGCCACGCGGCCCGGTTCGCCGTGTTCGCGTTCCTGCCGCAGAACCAGCCGGTGATCATCGCCGTGCAGGTGCTCCATGGCATCTGCTACGCGTTCTTCTTCGCCACGCTCTACAGCTTCGTCGACGCGGCATTCCCCAAGGACGTGCGGAGCAGCGCCCAGAGCCTGTTCAACCTGCTCGTGCTGGGCCTGGGCGACCTCGCGGCCAAGTGGCTGTTCATCCCACTGCAGGGCCGGCTCACCGTCGACTACCGTCGGCTGGTCCTCGTGCCGACCTTCATGGCGGTCGTCGCGGTGGTGTTCCTGGCCGTCGCCTTCTGGCCCCCGAAGTCGCTGGCGATCGCCGACGAGGCCGAGGACGATCTCGAGACCGAGCCGCCGGCGATTACCTGACGGACGCAGGCCCGATTCTTGCGACGAAGAAGCCACCGGAGGTATACTCGTCTCGCGCCCACCGATCGACCTTCTCGGAGGTCCTCGGGTCCCGTTCGACACGGGGAGCCGGGGATGCGGGCGGCCTGCAAAGGAGCGCCCTCCTGTGATCACGTCGTTCACTCGCCGGCTCGGGACCGCCGCGGCTCGTCGGATCCATGCCCCGCTCGTGGCCGGCCTGCTCCTGCTCCCGGCGGTCGTTTCGTCCGCGGCGGCGGCCGAGGCCACGATCGACTTCAACCGCGACATCCGCCCGATCCTCTCCGACAACTGCTTCGCCTGCCACGGCCCCGATGCCGGCAATCGGAAGGCCGACCTGCGGCTCGACCTTCGCGATGCCGCCATCGAGACGGGGGCGATCGTCCCCGGGGCGGCGGCCGACAGCGGCCTGGTGGAGCGGATCCGGTCGACCGATCCGGACGAGGTCATGCCGCCGCCGGCTTCTCCCCCTCCCCTCCCCTCCTCCCCTCCTTCCCTTCTCTCCCTCTTTTTCTCTTCTT
>JBJTPO010000374.1:0-2131 GCA_046075145.1 Planctomycetota bacterium | reverse complement strand
AGGTTTCCTACGACAACTCCGCCGCCAATCCCCGCAACCCGTTCGATCCGCCCCAGCACGTCTGGCACAGCGAATCGATCCACGACGAGATGCTGCTGCCGATGTTCGCGTTCGCGTCTGAAAAGCCGCTCGACGGCAAGGGAAAATCCTTCACGAAGTTCGGCGCGTGGCTCCAACGGTCGTGGTTTCTTCGGCGGCTGGTGGATCACCGCTACAAGTACGTCGCCGACCCGCAGGGCAACGTCGTTCCGTCACCCGACTACGACCCCGCCGACCCCCGCTACTGAGGTTCCCGGTCAGATCGGAGGCCGCCTGCCGCCCCGGCCTTCCCAAGCATGAACCATCACCTCATGAAACATGGATCGACGACGGGCCTTGCGGTCGCTGCCGAGGGGGTGACCGTGTCGGTGCCCGATCCCGACGCGGGCGGCGGGCGAAAGACGCTGCTCGATGACGTGAACTTCCGGATCGAGCCGGGCACGTTCGTCTGCGTGCTGGGCCCCAGCGGAGCGGGCAAGAGCACGCTGGTGCGGGCGCTGCTGGGTGACCGGGAAATCGTCGCCGGCCGGCTGCTCGTGGGCGGCCACGACGTGTATCGCAAGGCCGACGCCCTCCGTGGGGCGATCGGGTACGTGCCGCAGCAAGACGTCAATCCGCCGGCGTTGCCGGTGGAGCGGGCGCTCCACTACGCGTCCGAGGTCAGGCTGCCGGCCGGAACATCCGTCGAGGATCGGCAAGCCGCGATCGATCGGGTCGTCGCCGAGGTCGGTCTCGACCGGGCGCGAAGCCAGCCGGTCGGCAGCCTTTCAGGAGGCGAGATGAAGCGGGCGACCCTCGCCGCCGAGATGCTCGCCGCCCCGGGCCTGCTCCTGATCGACGAGGCGACGGCCAGCCTCGATCCGGCCACGGAGGCCCGGATCATGAAGCTGCTCGCCGAGCGGGCCGACGCCGGCACGACCGTGATCGCCGTCACGCACCACCTCGACAACGTCGACCAGGCCGACGCGCTCCTGATCCTCGGCCATGGCGAGGTGGTGTGGTTCGGCTCCCGCGTCGAGGCGCTCGGCCACTTCGGGGTGCATCGGCTCGCCGACGTCTACGTGGCCATCGAGGACAAGCCGCGTGGATTCTGGTCGGCCCGCTGGCGGGAGCGGCTCGCCGAAGACCGCCTGCTGGCGGCGGCCGCGCAAGCCGACGCGACGACCCACGGCAACGCCCCGGAGCAGGCGGCCGCGCTGGCGGCGATCTCGATTCCCGGTTTCGTGCGCCAGTTCACCACGTTTTTCTGCCGTGAACTGGAGACGGTTGTCCGCGACCGCGTGGGCCTCGCGATGTCGCTGCTCCTGCCGCTCGCGCTCGCGGCCGCCGTTCTGGCCGGCTTCGCCGACGTACGGTTCCGGAATCCGCTCATGCTGACGCGGTTCCTCGACCCCGGCGAGAAGGAGGTGCTCGCGGACGTCTGGGGTGAGGTGCGGGAGGCGATCGCCACGGAGTCGGTCTCGGAGCAGGACGCGAGCATTCCCGGCCAGATCCGCGTGTTTCTCGACAGTCAGCCGAAGATCCTCGCCCACCTTCGGGAGCCGTCGACCGAGCGGCTCGTCCGCGACGGCCTCACCGACACGCTCCGCATCGCCCCGGATCGCGAGATCACCGACCCGGCCGGCACCTTCAAGTGGCTCTCGCTGATGAGCATCTGCATGGTGATCCTCGGGTTCGTGACCGGATTCCGGGAGATCGTCAAGGAGCGGCCGATGCTCGACCTCGAGCGGCGGCACGGCCTGCGGTTCGACGCCTACGTGATCGCGAAGGCCGCGGCGCTGGCCGTCGTCCTCGCCGTGCAGGTCGCGATCTTCGAGAGCGCGGTCGAGCTGGGCTTCCTGGTCCGCGAGATGATCGGCGGCGAGAGCCCCGCGGAGATATATCGGCGGAGCGGCCTCATCGCGGCCACCTGCAACTGGCTCGCGGCCGTGGCCTGCGCGGCGATCGGCCTCGTCGTCTCAGCCTGCGTCCGCTCGACCGACAAGGGCGTGCTCGCCGTGCCGCTGTTGATCACGCCGCAGATCCTGCTCGGGGCCACGATCCTGCCCATCCGCGGGGGCGTGCTCGCCGTGCTCGCGAAGTTGTTCTCACC
>JBJTPO010000373.1:0-1681 GCA_046075145.1 Planctomycetota bacterium | reverse complement strand
GAACTCGTCGATCCCGACGGTCCCGAGGACCAGCGTGCCGACCTCGAACGGGCGCTCGCCGTCGTGCAGATGATGGATCCGCCGGGCGTCGGTGCCCGCGATCTGCGCGAGTGCCTGCTGTTGCAGATTCGGCCCGACATGCCGTCCTATCGGCAGGTCCGGCGGCTCGTCACCGACCATCTCGGTGATCTGGCGGCCAATCGCCTGCCGCAGATCGAGCACCGCACCGGTTTCAGCATCGACGAGATCGAGAGGTTGCGGCGGCTGATCCAGGGTTTGCAGCCGAATCCGGGTGCACGCTTCATCGTGCCGGTGGTGCCCACCGTGAAGCCCGATGCCTACGTCGAACAGCAGTTCGACGGCACGTGGAAGGTGAGGCTGGAGGAGATCGATCTGCCCACGCTGCGCATCAGCTCCGTCTACCTCCAGATGCTCGCCGATCCCGCAACACCCCCTGACGCGCGGGAGCACATCAAGCGGAAGGTCAATGCCGCGCAGTGGTTGATCGAGGCGATCGAACAGCGTCGGGCAACGCTCCTCAAGACCGCCCAGGCGATCGTCGATCACCAGACGCGATTCCTGGTCGAAGGGCCAGAGGCGCTCGAGCCGCTCAAGATGCAGCAGATCGCCGATCGAATCGGGATGCACGTGACCACCGTCAGCCGGGCGGTCGACGACAAGTGGCTGCAGGCGCCCCGGGGCATCCATCCGCTGCGGAAGTTCTTCGTCGGCGGCACGACCAGCGCCGATGGCGACGAGGTGGCCTGGGACACCGTCCGGCTCAAGCTCCAGGAGATCGTCGACGGCGAGCCGAAGGATTCACCCTACAGCGACGACGACCTGGTCGAGGAACTCGGCAAGCAGGGCATCAAGGTGGCGCGGCGGACGGTCACGAAGTATCGCAAGGCGATGAAGATCCCCAGTTCGCGGCAGCGTCGCGACTGGAAACTCGCCCGCGCCGCCCAGCCTGCCGGCGGCCCCGGCCCGGACGAGGTCGGCCCGGCGATCGCAGACGACGATCCCGACGAGGAGGGCGGGGCCGACTCGCTCGACGGGCCGGGCATGTGATCCCCGCGGGCACCGACCGGCGCCGAGTCGTCGGCGCTGAATCGCCGGCTTGTCGGTTCGGGGACCCGGCCTCTACATTCCGGGCGGACTCCGAGGCCAATCCGATGCGCTGCCCTTTCTGCCGATCCGACAACGACCGGGTCATCGACTCCCGGGCCGGCGATGACGGCGGCTCGATCCGTCGCCGCCGCGAGTGCCTTGCCTGCCGCCGGCGGTTCACGACCTACGAGCGGATCGAGCGGCAGCTGCTGACGGTGGTGAAGAAGGGGGGCGTTCGCGACTCCTTTGACCGCGACAAGATCAAACGCGGCCTCGCCAAGGCCTGCTGGAAGCGGCCGGTCACCGAGGACGACATCGAGCAGGCGGTGGCGGCGGTCGAGGCCGAGCTCTATGGCGCCTATGAGAGCGAGGTGCCCAGCCAGGTGATCGGCGAGCGGATCATGGAGCTGCTCAAGGGGCTCGACCAGGTGGCCTACGTCCGGTTCGCGAGCGTGTATCGCGAGTTCAAGGACGTCCGCGACTTTGGCGAGGAGTTGGAGCCGATCCTCGCGGAAGACCGCGCGGAGATCGGCTACCAGCGGCGGTAGTCGACAAGCGTGCAGTTGGGAGTCTC
>JBJTPO010000372.1:0-16083 GCA_046075145.1 Planctomycetota bacterium | reverse complement strand
GTCCGGCGAGATGGCATGGGCAACCCCGAACCGCCAGTCGACTCATGGCTCCTTCGGGCTGGAGGCGGCGACGTCGGCCGTGGCGGCGGGCACGGGACTGGTCAGGCTCTTTCCGGCCCGGGTCGCGGCGGCCAAGAGACCGCGGGGCTGGATGGTGACGAAGCCCACGAGTACCAGGCAGGCGAGCATCGCCAGCCCGCCGGCCAGGCCGCCGTCGGCCTGCACGCCCCGCTTCGTGCTCTTGAAATACATCGCGGCGACGATGCGGAGGTAGTAGGCCGCCGCGATCGCGGCGTTGATCGCGAGCAGCACTGCAAGGCCCACGAACCAGGCCCGCCGGCTGCCCCAGGTGATCACGGCCGTGCCGTCGACTTCCAGTGCCGAGAGGGCGAGCGTGAGCTTGCCCCAGAAGCCCGGCAGCGGCGGAATGCCGGCCAGGCTCAGGGCGAAGACCGCGATCGCGAACGCGGCCACCGGGTTCGTGCTCGACAGGCCGTCGAGGTCGTCGACCGAACTGATCTCGTCGCGGGGCGGGCGGGCGCCGCTGGTGGCCGTCCACTCGGGCCAGCGATGGCCGAGGTAAGCGAGCGCCCCGAACAGGCCGATCGTGGGCAGGACGTAGGTGGCGAGATAGAAGAGCGTGGCGGTCATGCCGCCGAGCCCCTGCGTCCAGCGGGCGTCGGCCGCGGCCACGTCGCCGAGCGGCCGATCCGCCTGCGTGGCCGCCGCCGCGGCTGCCACCGCCACGCCCACGAGCAGGTAGCCCGAGTGGGCGATCGAGGAGCAGGCGAGCAGTCGGCGGAGGTTCGTCTGCCAGAGGGCCATCACGTTGCCGACCGTCATCGTGATCGCCGCCAGCACAGCGGCCAGCCGCCAGAAGAGGTCGAGGTGGGCCGTGGCGGCAAGGCCGATCCCCGAGGCGGCCGGCTCGGCCGTTACGCCGAGGGCCACGAGGCGCGCGAGCACGACGACCCCGGCCAGCTTGGGCAGGGTCGAGAGCACCGCGGCATTGCCGGGGCCGGCGCCCTCGTAGACGTCGGGGGCGTAGAAGTGCATCGGCACCGCCGCCAGCCGGAAGGCGGCGCCCACGACCGTCATGCCCAACGCGACCGGCAGGAGCACCGTGGCCATGCCCGAGGCCGCGCAGTCGGCTGACTGCATCACGCGGGCGATCCCCGCCAGGCTCGTGGTGCCGGCGATTCCATAGAGCGTGGCGGCGCCGTAGAGGAACACGGCCGAGGCGATCAGCGAGAGGAAGAAATACTTGATCGCCGCCTCCCGTCCGCGGTCGTCGGTTCGCTTGAGGCCCAGCAGCACGTAGGTCGGGATCGAGACGAGTTCGAGGCCGGCGAACAGCAGCACGAGGTCGTCGGCCACGCCCACGAGCGACAGCCCGGCGAGCATCACCAGGAACGTGCCGGCCTCCTCGCAGGTACCGCCGCGGTGCAGCCCCAGGCCGCGGCTGGTGGCGGCGGTAAACACGTCGCCGGACTGGACGAGGGCCAAGAGCGCCCCCGCACCGAGCACCACCCAGCGGACGAAGGTCGAGAAGGCGTCGACCGTGACCGGGCCGGCGGTGACCGAGGCCCCGTCGGCGGGCTGACCGCCGGCGAGGCTCATCGCCGCCGCGACGCCCGCCAGGGCCACCAGCCAGCCGTGCCGGAGGCCGGCGAAGGCGCCGCCGAGGTAGGCGACGAGCGCCGCCGCCACCAGGGCGATCTCGGGCGCGAGCAGGGCGACGGAGTCGAGCGAGGTCATGGCGTGTGGGCGTGTCTTGTGGGGACGTTCATGGTTGGCTGGCGAATGTCGCGAGGCGTGGTCTGTGCGGTGGAGCCGGCCTTGCTGGCGAGCGGAGCCTCCATCCGGACGGTGAAGGCCGCGGCTGCGTCCTTCGTGGTCTCGCGGACGGCCGCGGAGACGGGGGTGAGGAAGGTACCGGGGACGAGGCCGATCCAGACCACGAACACGGCCAAGGGCGCGAGCGCCGCGACCTCGTGCCAGCGGATGTCGAGTCGCTCGCCGGCAGCGGCGTGGGCGTGACCATGGCTATGGCCGTCGTGCCGCGGCGGTTCACGCGAGGCTCCGAAGAACACCCGCTGCACCGCCTGGAGCATGTACCAGGCCCCGAGCACGACACCGACGACGGCCAGCACCGCGAGCGAGAGATACCAGGCCTGCCAGGCGGGTGAGACGCCGCTCCAGGCCCGCTGGAACGATCCCGCCAGGATCAGAAACTCTCCCACGAAGCCGTTCAGGCCGGGCAGGCCGATGCTCGAGAAGGTGAACAGCATGAAGAACACCGTCAGCCACGGCGCCTTGGCGGCGATCCCACCCAGGTTGGCGATGCTGCGGGTGTGGAACCGCTCGTAGAGCATGCCCACGATCGCGAACAGTCCGGCCGAGGCGAGGCCGTGGTTCACGAGCTGGAGGTTCGCTCCCTCGATCGCCACCGGCGTGAGGGCGAAGAGCCCCATCACGACGTAGCCCATGTGGCTCACCGACGAGTAGGCGACGAGCCGCTTGAGGTCGGTCTGCACGAGCGCCACGAGCGCCCCGTAGATGATTCCCACGACGCCGAGGGCGAAGAGCCACGGGGCGGCGGCGGCCGTGGCCTCGGGCAGCATCGGCATCGAGAACCGCAGGAAGCCGTAGATCCCGATCTTGAGCAGCACGCCGGCCAGGTCCACCGAGCCGCCCGTGGGCGCCTCGACGTGGGCCAGCGGCAGCCAGGTGTGCAGGGGCACGATCGGCACCTTCACGGCGAAGCCGGCCAACAGCGCCAGGAACACCACCAGCTGCAACCAGCCCCCCTCGGCCGTCATCGGCAGCGGGTGGAGCATGGTGGCGTCGGTGAGCGACTCGATGTCGAAGGTCACGGTGCCCTCGTGGAAGGTGTTCCAGAGCACGATCGTGAGCAGGCCGAGGAAGGTCAGGAGGCTACCGGCCAGCGTGTAGACGAAGAACTTCACGGCGGCCTTGCGCCGCTCCTCGTGCCCCCAGATCCCGATCAGGAAAAAAAGCGGCACGAGCGTGAACTCGAAGAACACGTAGAAGAGCAGCACGTCGCGGGCGGCGAACACGCCCAGCATCGCGGCCTCCAGAACCAGCAGGAGGCAGTAGAAGCCCACCGGCCGGTCGGTGATCGCCTCCCAGCTCACGAACACCGCCGTCACCGAGAGCAGGGCCGAGAGGGCGAACATCCAAAGCGAGAGGCCGTCGAGTCCGAGCGACAGCCGGACGTCGAAGACGCCACCCGTGAGCCAGGGCACGTCGATCCGGGCGAAGGGAATCCCGAGCGAGGCGGTCGGGTCGGCGAGATAGCGGAGCACGAGCCAGCCGGTCAGGCCGAGCGTGGCCACGGCCGAGACCGCGGCGCTCTGCCGGACGGCCGAGAGACCCCGCCCCCCGAGCGCCCAGGCCACGACCGCGCCGACGAGCGGCGTGAGGATCGTGAGCAGCAGGTGATCCTTGGGGCTGAAGCCGTTCATGGGAGGCAGTCTTGAGGGAGGCGGGTTCGAAGGGGGAAGTGATCAGGTCCGCAGTTGCCAGGCGAGCGCAAGCACGATCAGCAGGGTGCCGATCGCTCCGGCCACGGCATACCGCTGGACGAGGCCCGACTGGAGGCGGCGCAGGATCGCACCAAGGCCGAGCGGCACGCGGCCCACGCCGTCCACCAGGCCGTCGACGACGAACCGGTCGAACCAGGCGGCCACGAGCGCCAGAAACTCGAGCGGCTTGACGACCACCGCAGCGTAGAGTTCGTCGAGGAAGAACTTGTGGCCGAAGAGCGTCTCGAGCGGCCCCAGGAACCTCTCCATCTGCGGGCCGTCGCTGCGGCGGCCGAGATGGCCTACCGCGGCCAAGACGATGCCCGCCACCGCCGCGAACGAGCCCTGGAGGGCGAGATCGAAGTGGAAGACGTGGGGCGTGGCGGTGGCGGCCACGCTCTTGGCGGCGAGCGACGGCGTGGCGGCGAGGAAATCCGACAGGGCATGGGTGGAGAACAGCCACCATCCGCTCACCGTCGCCGCTACGGCCAGGATCACGAGCGGGATCGTCATCACCGGCGGCGATTCATGGGCATGGTGCCCCGCCTCGTCGGGCACGCGCGTTGGGCCGGTGAAGGTCATGAACACGGCCCGGAAGGTGTAGAAGGCGGTCAGGAAGGCCGTGAACAGGCTCATCCCGTAGAGGATCCGGAACGTGCCGGCGGACTCGGCGGTACCGGCCGAAGCCACCGGAGCACCCCCGGCCCTCAGACTCACCAGCTGCATCGGCATCTCGGCCGGCGCGGGCATGATCGCGTGGCTACCGTGGGGCGCGTCGTGGTGTTCGGCGTGGGCGTCGGGCCAGCCCTTGGCGTGGAGGGCCGCGAGGATCTCGTCCTTGCTGAAGAAGCCGGCGAACGGAGCCACGCCCGCCAGGGCCAGCGAGCCGATCAAGAACGTGGCCGCCGTGATCGGCATCACCCGGCGGAGGCCTCCGAACCGCCGCATGTCGATCACGCCCCCCATGGAGTGCATCTCCGAACCGGCCCCGAGGAACAAGAGGGCCTTGAAGAAGGCATGGGTCACGAGGTGGAAGATCGCGGCGGTGAAGCCGAGCAGGGTGCCGGTGCCGAGGCTCGCGAACATGTAGCCCAGCTGGCTGATCGTGGAGTAGGCGAGCACCCGCTTGAGGTCGTTCTGCACCGTGCCAATGAGCGCCGCCACGAGCGCCGTCGTGGCTCCCACGACTGAAACCACCGTCAGTGCCCCCGGGCAGGCCACGTAGAGCGGCGCGCACCGGGCCACGAGATAGACACCGGCGGTGACCATCGTGGCGGCGTGGATCAGGGCGCTGGCCGGCGTGGGGCCTTCCATGGCGTCGGGGAGCCAGACGTGCAGCGGCATCTGCGCGCTCTTGCCGCAGGCGGCCAGCAAGAGCAGCAGGCAGATTGCCGTGCCGACCGCGCCCGCGACGTAGCCCGACGGGTCGTCCAACCGCTCCATGCCCAGGATGCCCGGCAGCAGCGAGCCGTCGGGGAGCGTGGTGTCGTGGAAGTTGAGCGTGCCGTAGGTCATCCAGAGGAGGAACACGGCCACGGCCAGGCCGAAGTCACCCACGCGGTTGACGAGGAAGGCCTTTTTGGCGGCAGCGGCGGCGGCGGGCTTTCGGAACCAGAACCCGATCAGCAGATACGAGCAGGCCCCGACCGCCTCCCAGAACACGTAGACCAAGAGGAAGTTGCTTGCCGCCACGAGCATCGCCATCGAAAACACAAAGGCTGCAACCAGGGCGAAGAACCGTGGGTAGCCCGGGTCGTCGTGCATGTAGCCGATCGAGTAGATGGCCACGAGCAGGCCCACGCAGGTGATCACGACGAGCATCACGGCCGTGAGCGGGTCGAGCCGGAGGTCGATCCCGATCGAGAAGGGAAGCGTCGCGGGGCGGCCGGCCGTCTTGGCGGCCAGGTCGTCGCCCACGTCGAGGGCCGTGGAGCCGGTCGGAGGCGTGGAGGCGTCGGGAATGATCACCCACTGCCAGAGCGTCTGCACCTCCTCGAGGGAGCCGACCGTGAACGGGCCGAACTCGTCCTGCCCGACCAGCAACACCTCCCGGCCGAGGCCCGTGAGCAGGGTCACTGCGGCGACGGCCGCGGCCGCGATCGAGAGCACGGCCGGCCAGTGGGCCCGCGGGCCGAGCACGCGGCCGAGGGCCACCGTCAAAAGGGCGCCCAACAGCGGAAGGGCCGGCACGAGGACGAGCAGCGTCGAGGATTCGAGGTCGGGCATGAGGTAGCGTGTTCGGGGTGCCAGCGAGGCGGTGTGTCAGGGGTACGCGCCGCTTAGACGTGCTCGCGCTCGAGGGCGGCGTCGGGGTCGTGCTCCGGCTCGATGCCCGCGGGAGTGAGCCGCGGAAACTCCATGGCCGCGGCGTCGCTCGCGGGCAGTTCCCGATCGACCACGCGGGGGAGAACCGATTCGCGGAGCGACTGCCAGGCGGCCGTGTCGAGTCGGCCGGTGCGGGCGAAGGCCTGCAGCACGAACACGAGCGCGAGCGCGGCCTCACAGGCCGCCACCGTGAGCACGAAGATCACGAGCACCTGTCCGCCCCAGTCGCCGTGATGCCGGCTCCAGGAGACGAGCGACACCGACACGCCCTGCAGCATCAACTCAGCCGAGAGGAACATCACGATCAGGTTGCGGCGGGCCAGGATCCCGACCAGGCCGAGTGCGAAGAGCATCGCACCGACCACGAGGCCATTGAGAACGAGGGAGGAGGGTGTCATGTGCCGGCCCTCCAGACGGTCGCCTCGGACCGCTCGTCGGGCGGCGTTCGCGACACGATCGCGATCGAGCCGATCAGGGCGACCAGCAGCAGCACGCCCGCCGCCTCGACCGCCAACAGGTGCCGGCCGAAGAGTTCACCGCCCAGCCGGGCCACGTGGTTCGCCGCCAAGGCATCGATGCCGGCCGAGTCGGCCGGGGGCTCGGGCGCGACCGGTGGCGGAGGCTTGCCGCCGGCCAGCGCTGCGGCCTTGCTGGGCACGGCACAGCACTCACCCGGCCCGGCCGACAGCCGGCCGATGAAGAGCGTGAGCAGGCCGAGCAGCACGGCGCCGGCCACCGCCGAGAGCAGGGGCTCGTTCGAGACGCGGTCGTAGGGCGCCATGCCGGTGGGCTGGGCGAGCATCAGGACGAACAGGAACATGACCAGGATCGCCCCGGCGTAGACCACGATCGTGGCCACCCCCAGAAACTGGGCGCCCAGCACGAGCAGCACGCCCGCCACGCCCGCCAGGGCCAGTGCGAACCAGATCGCCGAGTAGACAGGCGAGCGGGTCACGACCGTCGCCGCCCCGCCGATCACGGCCACGAGCGCCACGATCAAGAACACCGCTTCCTCCCCCACGCCGCCGAGCCGCCGGCCCGTGGCGACGAAGAGCGCGAGCGCCACCGCGCCCAGGAGCGTCCCGAACCGCCCCGCCGCCCGCTCGCGCAGGCCGCTCTCGCCTCGCGGCAAAAGCAGCCAGAGGCTCGCCGCGGCGCAGCCCACGGCCACGGCCAGGAGCGAACCGGTGGTGGAGAGGCCGCCGTCCGGGGTCACAGCGTGCCTCCCAGGGATGCCGACTTCATCGGCTCGGCGTCCTTGGTCTTGTCATAGACGCTCAGGAGCTTTTCCTTGTCGAAGATCATCTCCTCGCGGCTCTTGCCGGTGAGATCGAGGAGGCTGGTGAGCTCGATCGCGTCCACCGGACAGGCCTCCTCGCACATCCCGCAGAAGATGCACCGCAGTTCGTCGATCTGGAAGGCCTCGGGGTATTTCTCGCGATCGGGCCAGGGGCTCTCGGTGGCCACGATGTCGATGCAGTGGGCCGGGCAGGCGGTGGCGCAGAGGAAGCAGGCCACGCACTTGACGCGGCCCTCCTCGTCACGATTGAGCCGGTGCACGCCGCGATAAATCAGCGGATTGCCCACCGTGGGCCGCTGTTCTGGAAAACTCACCGTCACCTTGGGGCTCACGAGGTGCCGGGCGGTGGTGGCAAGTCCCTGGACGAACAGCGGCAGGTAGAGCCGCTCGGCCAGGCCCAGCGGCTTCTCCTCGAGCCAGGTGATCGACGAGTCGGTCGGCTTCATCTCAGACCTCCACCAGTTCGTGCTCGACGTCGAGCGGGCCGTGGGTGCGGATCGGGGTGTTGTCGGTGCCCGAAGGGGTGAGCAGGCCGGCGGCGATCCAGCCGGCAAAGAACACGCCCCAGGGGATGAGCACGGCCAGCCAGCCTGCCGAACCGGCCCCGAGGGCCTCGACGAGTTGCGGCCGAAACTCCTCGACCGTGGCCACCGTCACGAGGTTCGCCAGGCCCAAGGGCAGCATCACCTTCCAGGCGAGGTTCATCAGCTGGTCGAAGCGGAACCGGGGCCAGCTCCAACGGACGAGCATGAAGAACAGGATCACGCCCAGGATCTTGGCCGAGAGCACGGCGAAGCGGAGCAAGGCGCCGAGCCAGGTCACTTCCTGGCTCGAGCCGGTCACACCCCAGAGGTGCCAGCCGCCCAGGAACATGATCACGATCAGAAACGCGGCCGTGACCATGTGGAGAAACTCGGACACAAGGAACAGCAGCAGCTTGATCCCCGAGTATTCGGTGTGATAACCCCCCACGAGCTCCTGCTCGGCCTCGGGCAGGTCAAAGGGCAGCCGGGCCGCCTCGGCGAAGGCCGCCACCAAGAACACGATGAAGCCCAGCGGCTGGGCGAAGGCGTACCAGATGCCGGTCTCGGCCTGGGCGTTGATGATCGCGTCGAGCTTGAGCGAGCCCGCCGCGAGCACGACGCCGAGCAGGCCCAGGCCGAGCGGGATCTCGTAGGCCACGAGTTGGGCGCTGCTCCGCAAGCCGCCCAGGAAGCCGTACTTGTTGTTGCTCGCCCAGCCGCCGAGCAGGACGCCGTAGACCGCGATGCTCGAGAGTGCGAACACCCAGAGCACGCCCACGTCGAGGGCCGGGGCCACGAGGAACGGCACGGGGTCGGGGAGGCCTTCGATACCCAGCGGCGGCAGCACGCTGCCGAAGGGGATCGCCGCGAAGATCGCCAGCGACGCGGCCAGGAGCACCAGCGGTGCCGCCGCGTAGAGCACCTTGTCGACGTGCTTGGGCGTGAAGTCTTCCTTGAGAATGATCTTCAGCCCGTCGGCCAGCGGCTGGCCCAAGCCGAACAGGCGAATCTTCGTCAGCGGGATGCCCACGCGGTTGGGACCCTTGCGGTCCTGCACCCAGGCGGCCATCCATCGCTCCACGAGCACGAGGTAAGCCGCGGCCGTCATCAGCCCGCCGATCAAAAGCCCGATCTTGGCGAGGGCGGCGATCGTCGTCGGGGAGGGGAGGAACTCACTCATGCCAACTGCCTCACGCGGAGGTCGACGCCGGTCGGCGGGATGTCGTCGCCGAGCGCGGCGAAGGCGGCCGACTGCCCGGCCAGTTCGCGGCGGATCGCGGCGGCGTCATACAGCCCGCGGCGGTCGAGCATGTTCCAATAGAGACGGCCCTCGGGCCAGACGCCGGCCGGCGGCCGGATCGCCTGCCGGAAGCTCTGGGCATGGTGGGCCACGTTCACCCAGGTGCCCGCCCGCTCCGCAAAGCCCGCCGCCGGCAGCCGCCAGGTGGCGTGGGCCGTGAGGGGCGAGTCGAAGAGGTCCTGGACGACGAGGCAACTCAGGCCTGCGAACGAGTTGGCTTTGGCATCGTCGATCCAAGCACCCGGATAGCCGGCCGTGATCCAGGCCGCGTCGGCATGGCCGGCGGCCACGTGGGCCACGAGATCGTGCCAGGTTTTGCCGCCGGACCCGAAGGCGGCCAGCACCTCCTCGACGCCCTTGCGGTTGGGGCATTTTTCCGCTCGGATCGTGAACCCGCCGGGAAAGGTCTCATCGTCACCGGTCACCGGCACGTGGCCAAGCGCCAGGAAGGCGTTCGAGTCGATCGACCGTGCGACCGTGCAGAGCATCCAGGCCTCCTCGACCGTGAGCATCGGCGAGACGGCGACGGCCAGTCGGCCGGCCTTTGCGAGGTCGGCCCGCACGCCGGTCACCACGTCAGCCCATTCGACCGCCTGGAAGGCGGCGGCCGCATGGCCGTTGCCCGCGTGCGTGCCTGCCACGCGGCGGCCGGCTTCGAGGATCCGGGCCGAGTCGTGGAGGTGGTGCCAGCCGTAGCGGCCCTCGTCGCAGATCCACCAGGTGTTGACCTGGGGGTTCTCGCGGGGCTTCAGCCGGTAGACGGTGTCCTGGTTGTGCTCGGTGTGGATCGAGCAGCCCGCCGAGCAGCCGCCGCAGACGTTGGCCTCCCGCTTCAGGAACCAGACCCGTTGCTGATAGAGGAAATCCTTGTCGCCGAGCGCGCCCACCGGGCAGAGGTCGACCACGTTGCCGGCGAGCTTGTTGTCGAGCGGGAAGCCGGGGAAGACGTCGATCTCCTCCTTCGCGCCCCGCGACGTCACCATCAGCTCGCCGGTGCCGGAGACCTCGCGGGTGAATCGCACGCACCGCGTGCACATGATGCAACGGTCCACGAACAAGCTGATCGTGGGGCCGACGTCCCGCTTGCGGCTGGTGAAGGCATGAATGTCGGCCCGACGCTCGGCCTGGCCGTGCTCGAAGTGGTAGTCCTGGAGCAGGCACTCCCCCGCCTTGTCGCAGATCGGGCAGTCGATCGGATGGTCGATGAGGAGCGCCTCCTCGACCCGGGCCCGGCTCTCCCTGACCTTCTCGCTCTCGGTCACGATCACCGTGCCGTCCTTGACGGGCGTCTGGCAGCCCGGCACGAGCTTGGGCACCATCGTAACCTTGCCGGTGGCCGCGTCCCGCTGGCCGGTCTCGATCAAGCACATCCGGCAGCTGGCCACGACCGAGAGGCCGGGATGCCAGCAGTAGTGCGGAATCTCCTTGCCGGCCCGCCGAGCGGCCTCGATGCAGTTGAGCCGCTCGTCGGCCCCGATCTCGACTTCCTGTCCGTCGACGATGACGACCGCCATCAATGGGCTCCCACGATCTGCAGGGCGGGCACGGGCTCGGTCACCATCCAGCCCTCGGGGTTGGTCCGCTTGATGGTGTCCTCGAACTCGCTGCGGAACTTGTTGATCGCGTTCTTGATCGGCCAGGCGGCGCCGTCGGCCAGGCCGCAGATCGTGGATCCGGGCATCATGCCCATCGTGTTACCGAGTTCGAGCAGCAGATCGAGATCCTTGAGCCGCCCCTTGCCGGCCCGGATTCGCTCGAGCATCCGCAGACTCCAGCTCGTGCCCTCGCGGCAGGGGGTGCACTGGCCACACGACTCGTGGGCGAAGAACCGGCATGAGTTGTGCAGAAAATCCACGATGCTCGTCTGGTCGTCGATCACCACGACGGCCGCGGTGCCCAGCCCCAGGCAGCCGACCTTGCCCGGGCCGGCAAAGTCGAGCGGCGTGTCGAACTCGGCCTCGGTGAAGAGGCCCATCGAGATCCCGCCGGGGATCGCGGCCTTGGCCTTGCGGCCCTTCCACACGCCGCCGCCGTAGTGGTCCACCAGTTCGCGAAGCGTGATGCCGAGCGGCGCCTCGTAGCAGCCCGGCTTCTCCACGTGGCCCGAGAGGCAGTAGAGCTTCGGGCCATAGGAGCCCGGATCGCGGGGATTATTGGGGTCGGCCGGCACGCCGATCGACTTGAACCAGTCGACGCCGCGCCGGGCGATCTGGGCCACGCAGGCCATCGTCTCGATGTTGTTGACCACCGTGGGCTTCTTGAACACGCCCTCGATCGCCGGGAAGGGCGGCTTGATCCGTGGCCAGGCCCGCTTGCCCTCGAGGCTCTCGATCAGCCCCGTCTCCTCGCCGCAGATGTAGGCCGCGGCGCCGCGATGGAGATAGACGTCGAGCGAGAAGCCGCTGCCGAGGATGTTCTTGCCCAACAGCCCCGCGGCGTAGCACTCGTCGATCGCCCCCTGGAGCCGGTGCCAGGAGTGCGGATACTCGTAGCGAAGGTAGATGTAGGCCGTCGTCGCCCGCGTCGCGAACGAGGAGAGGATGATCCCCTCGATCACCTGGTGGGGGTCGTCCTCCATCAGGATCCGGTTGTTGAACGTGCCCGGCTCGCTCTCGTCGGCATTGACGCAGAGGTAGATCGGACCGGGATGATCCTTGGGCAGGAACGTCCACTTGAGGCCGGTCGAGAAGCCGGCCCCGCCGCGGCCCCGCAGGCCCGATGACTTCACCATCTCGACCACGTCGACCGGCTGCTTCTGCTTGAGCGTGGCCTCGAGCGGCGCGTAGCCGCCGCGGGAGCGATAACTGGCGAGCGTATGGCCGTCGGGTACGCCCACGGCCTCGAGCAGAACGGGCTTGAATGGCGTCATCTCAGGTGGCCCTCCCACGGGGCTTCTTGAGCTCGGCCTCGGCGGCCTCGGGTGTCATGTTCTTGAGCAGGTCGTCGTTGGCCAGGATGCAGGGGGCGAAGTCGCAGGCCCCGAGGCACTCGGCCGGCTCGATCGTGAGTTCCCCGTCGGGCGTCGTGCCATAGGGGTGAATCCCATTGGCATGGCAGAGCTTCTCGAGCAGTTCGTCGCCCCCCCGCAGGGCGCAGGAGATCGAGCGGCAGACGAAGGCCCGCACCGTGCCGTGCGGCTTCTCCTGATGGAAGAACTGATAGAAGGTGAGCGTGTCCTGCACCTCGGCCGGTGCCAGGCCGAGCACGGCGGCGATGTCGACGACGGCGTCGAGCGGCACGTGCAACAGTTCACGGTTGACGATATGCAAGGCCGGCAGCACGAGCGCCCGCCGATTCGGGTAGCGGGGTGCGAGCGCCTCGATCTCGGCGACCATCGCGTCGGTGAGCACACGGCGTCCCTGGGCGATCATGAGTGGGCCTCGCGCGTGCAAGCTCGGGGTCGCCCATGCCATCTCGTCGGACGCTTCCTTCGGGCATCCTGCCCTCCGGTCGCTCGGAGGAAACCTCGCTCCGCAATCCTTGCTGCGCTCGGTTTCCTACGCCGCTCGATTGGCATGGGCGACCCCTCGCGGTCCAACGAGGACGGGGCTGCCCGTGCCAATGGAGACGGCCTTGTCAGCAAGCGCAGGCAGGATGCCGGAGCGAAGCTGGCATGGAGAGAGCGAAGGGCAGGATGCCCGCAGCGAACGTCCGGCGACATGGTACGGGCAGTCCCGGCCGGGCCACCACGCACGGTGCGTTGACGTACGCCCAGCCTGCCTGCGCAGGGCATGGGCGACCCCGAGCCAGCGTTGACGTGCCACGCCTGGGCGATCATGGATCCAGCGATCGTCGGTCCACCGCTCATCGGTCCAGCTCCGCGGCGATGATGTTGAGGCTGCCGAGCACGGCCACCACGTCGGAGAGCGTGTGGCCCCGGATCAGGTGCGGGAAGATCGCGAAGTGGAGGACGCTCGGCGGGCGGCAGCGGGCCCGGTAGGCGGTCTCGTTGCCGTCGCCGGCGATGTAGAAGCCGAGTTCGCCGTTCGGGGCCTCGATCGCGGCGTAGCTCTCCTCGCTGGGCACCTCGAAGCCGCGGTTGCTCATCGAGAGTTCGAAGTGCGAGATCGTGCCCTCGATCGTGGAGTAGACCTGCTGTTTCGTGGGCAGGGCCGTCCGCTGGTCGATGCCCACGCTGACCGGCCCGGCGGGGATGTTTTCCAGGGCCTGGGCCACGATCGTGAGGCTCTCCCGCATCTCCTGCATCCGCACCAGATACCGGGCGTAGCAGTCGCCGGCGGTCGCGCAGCAGACCTGGAAGTCGTAATCGGCGTAGGCGAGATAGGGCTCGTCCTTGCGCAGGTCGCGGGTCACGCCGCTGGCGCGGGCGACCGGCCCGGTGGCGCCGCGGTTGATCGCGTCCTCCTTCGTGAGCACGCCCACGCCCCTGGTGCGGTCCACGAAGATCCGGTTGCGGGTCAGCAACCGCTCCATGTCGTCGAGCGTCTTGGGGAACGTCTTGACGAAGGCGCGGATTTTCTCGACCACCAGCGGCGTCATGTCCTGCGAGAGGCCGCCGACCCGGGTGTAGGAGTTGGTGAACCGGGCCCCGCACAGCGTCTCGAAGATGTCGTAGATCACCTCCCGCTGGTAGAAGCCGTAGAGAAAGAAGGTGAAGGCACCGGTGTCGAGGCCGACGGCGCCGTTGCTGAGCAGGTGGTCGCTGATCCGGGCCAGCTCGGCGATGATCGTGCGGATCACCTTGCAGCGGGGCGTGAGCTCGATGCCCAGCAGCGTCTCGACCGCGTGGTGCCAGGCCACGTTGTTGGCCATCGGCGAGATGTAGTTCATCCGGTCGGTGACCGTCACGTACTGGTTGAACGTGAGGTGCTCGCCGATCTTCTCGAAGCCGGAGTGGAGGTAGCCCATCTCAGGCATGGCATCGACCACCCGCTCTCCTTCGAGCTTGAGCACCAGCCGCAAGGTCGTGTGCGTGGCCGGATGCTGGGGGCCGAAGTTGAGCGTCCAGAGGTAGTCCTCGCTGCGGGTCGCCGCCTCGGGCAGCTGAACCGACTCGAAGCTGGCGGAGACGATCGACATGGCTCAACTCTCGTGCCGCGTGATGACGGGGAAGTTGTGCCGCTCGCCGCGGCCCTGGAGCGGGTAGTCCTTGCGGAGCGGGTGGGCCGTGAACTCCTCCGGCATCACCAGCCGGCGAAGGTCGGGGTGGCCGGCGAAGCGGATGCCGAACAGGTCCCAGACCTCCCGCTCCAGCCAGTTGGCGGCCTCCCAGAGCGGTACGGCGCTCGCCACCGTCGGCGCAGGATCGTCGACGAACACCCGGACGGTGAGCCGCTGATTGGTCGTGGTGGAGGCGAGCAGGTAGACGAGGCCGTAGCGGTGGCTGGCGCAGGCCCGCATTTGCATCGGCGGATCGCGGTATTCGAGATAGTCGACGCAGGAGACGTCGACGAGCAGGTCGAAGCCACGGCCCTTCAAGAACTCGAGCACCTCGAACGACTGCCCCGCCGGCACGACCAGCCGCGTCTGGCCACGGAATGACGACGACTCCAACGGGCCGAAGCGGCCGGCCAGGGCGGCGATCACGTCGTCGACGGCGGGGGGCGTGAAGGGCATCGGGCGGGGGCGGGTCTCGGTGGGGATACTCGGGATTCAGGAGCGGCCGGTCAGCGCCTCGGCCCGGGCGGCGAGTTCCCGCTGGAGCACGGGGTTGCGGGCGGCATCGGCCGTGAGCGGGGCGGCGATCTCGACGAGCGCCCGCTTGCGGGCCTGGCGGCCCACGGTGTCGAACTCGCGGCCGGTGATCGTGCCCTCGCGCTGGATCTTGTCCTGGAGGTCGATGATCGCCTGGATCAGCTGCTCGGGCCGCGGCGGGCAGCCCGGCACGTACATGTCGACCGAAATAAAGCGGTCGATGCCCTGGACGACCGCGTAGGTGTCGAACACGCCGCCGGTGCTGGCACAGGCGCCCATCGAGATGCACCACTTGGGCTCGTGCATCTGCAGCCAGATCCGCTGGAGCACCGGGAGCATCTTCATCACGACGCGGCCGGCCACGATCATCAGGTCGCACTGCCGGGGGCTGAACCGGAACACCTCGGCCCCGAACCGGGCCAGGTCATGCTTGCTCGCACCGGTGGCCATCAGCTCGATGCCGCAGCAGGCCGTGGCGAACGGCATCGGCCAGAGACTGTTCTTGCGGCACCAGTTGGCCAGGGAGTCGAGCCGGCTGACCACGACGTTCTCGGGCAGTTGCAGGTCGCTCACCGCCATCGAAACACCCCCTTGCGCCAGTCGTAGGCGAAGCCCACGATCACGAGCGCCGTAAAGAGCATGGCCCCCGCGAACACCAGGCCCCGGGACGAGACCAGGCCGTCGGCCACCGCGGCGTCGACGCCGGCCGCAGACCGGCTGGCCACGGCCCATGGATAGAGGAAGAGCAACTCGACGTCGAACACGAGAAACGTGATCGCCACCAGATGGAATCGCACGTCGAATCGCCGGCGGGTGTCATGGATCGGATCCATGCCGCTCTCGTAGGGCATCTCCTTGACCGCGCCGCGGCGCCGCGGGCCGACGAGTTCAGCGAACACCACCAGGCCCACCGAGACGGCCGCCGCGATCGCGACGAACAGCAGGACGGGGAGGATCGCGTCCATGGGGCGGTCGGCGGGGTGAGGGGGTGCGAATCGTCTGTTTTTGGCCGCGGAAACCGACTTCGTGAAATTCGTCACGAAGTCCGGCCCCAAAAAAGCCGGGGACGCCCGAGGGCATCTCCGGCCGGACGGCGGCTCGACCCGGGAGTTATACCGCCCGGGACGGCCCGCGACGAGTCTGGCTGTTTCGCCGGTAGACCCCCTCGACCGGCCGAGCGGTGCGCCATGCCCTTGCTAGCCGCAGCGGGCCAGGTGGCCGTGGACGAGGGCCGGGGCGTCGTCGGCGACCTGCCGCAGCTCCGCCAGGACACGGCCGAGGTCGAGTCCATAGTGGTTCACCCGCAGGAGGCTCACCTTCAGGTACGGGACGCCCGCCTCCCACAGCCGCCACCAGACCAGCTCGCTGGGGTTGTGGGGCCGCCGCCGGCTCTTTCGCAACAGCCGCCAGCTGCGGCGCGGGTGCCGCGGG
>JBJTPO010000371.1:0-1775 GCA_046075145.1 Planctomycetota bacterium | reverse complement strand
ATCGGCATCACGGTGGCGATCGCCAGCCTGTCGCCGACGCAGCTCGAAAACATCTCCGGAGTGGTCGCGGGGCTCGGCACCGCTTTCGACACCACGGCGACCGCGCTCGGGCTGTCCATGCTGCTGATGTTCCTTCAGTTCGTGGTCGATCGCTACGAGCAGTCGCTCCTGGGCCGCGTGGATGAGGCCGCCTGGACGACGCTTGCGGGGCGGTTTCAGTCGCTCGGGGACGGCGAATCCACCGCCCTGGCGGTGGCCAGGCTCGGCGACGTCATGGCCCAGGGGGCCGGCCGGCTGATCGAGTCCCAGGAGGAGGCGTGGCGATCGCTCGAGCAGACCGCTGCGCAGGGAATCCGGCAACTCGTGTCCGAGGGGAGCGAGGCGTTTTCGCGAACGCTGGCGACGACGCTCGACCGCAGCCTCGGGGCCTGGGCGGAGTCGCTCGCCGCGGCTCAGGGGCAGGCGGCGTCCCAACGCGAGGATCGCTGGACGACGGCGGCCGAGTCGCTGGCTGCGGCGATCCGCGGACTCGAGCGGCATCAGGACGTGCTTGGTCGGCAGGCGGATCTGCTGGCGGGGGTGGTCGAGGCGACGCGTGACATCGCCACGCTCGAGCGGACGCTGGAGGCCAATCTGTCCGCGCTGTCCGCCACGGGGCGGTTTGAGGAGACGTTGACGACGCTCGCGGCCGCGGTGCATCTGCTCTCGGCGCGGACGATGGCCCGCGGTCTCGATGAGATCGAGTCGGCCCGCAGTTCCGGAAGGGCCGCATGAGCCGACGCCCGGCCCAGTCGGGGCCCACGATCTCGCTGTTTCCCTTTCTGGCCGTGCTGCTGTGCACGATGGGCGCGCTGCTCGTGCTGCTGGTGCTCTTCAGCCGGTCGGCCAACCGGGCCGATGAGGCCGCCGAGGCCGAGGCAACGCGGCAGAAGGTCGACGAGCTGGAACTGGCCCGCGACGAGTTTGCCTGGCGGCTCGGCCAGCTCGAGGGCGTGCGGTCCCGGACGGCGGACGAGCTCGCCAAGGCTCGGATGCAGCTGGCCGGGATCGAGGAGCACACCCGCGCGCTCGTCGATGAGCTCGGGCAGCTCGAGCAGACGGCCGCCGCGCTGGCGGCCCCGCCGGCGGACGGGGCCGATGACGGGCCGTCCATCGAGGAACTCGAGCGGCAGCTGGCCGATGCCCGCGGCACGCTCGAGGCCGCGCAGGCCGACGCGGCCGACCGCCCGCCGGCCTACGCCGTGGTGCCCTACGAGGGCTCCTCGGGTACGCACCGGAGGCCGTTGTACATCGAGTGCTGCATCGACGGCGTGTTTCTCCAGCCGGAAGGCATCCGGCTGGGGCCTGCCGACTTCGAGGGGCCGCCAGGCCCCGGGAACCCGCTGGCCAGCGCGCTCAGGGCCGCGCGGGAGCATCTGGCCAACCGGCCGGGAGAGTCTGGTCAACCGTCGTCCCAGCCGTATCCGCTGCTGCTGGTGCGTCCGTCGGGCGTGATGGCCTACTATGCGGCCCGCGAGTCGATCCAGTCGTGGGGCAGCGAGTTCGGCTACCAGGTCATCTACGAGGATTGGACGCGCGTCTACCCGCCCCGCGATCCGGCGCTGGCCGACGCGGAGCAGCGGGCCGTCGAGGAGGCGCGGCGGCGGATGGCCTGGCTCGGCGAGGTGCGGAGGTCGCGGCCGGCGAAGCCGGTGCAGCAATACCGCGCGGCGACGACCCGCGGCGGCGTGGTGGCCGCCGAAGGCCCGAGCCTGCTCGGCGACCAGTCGCGGTTC
>JBJTPO010000370.1:0-2662 GCA_046075145.1 Planctomycetota bacterium | reverse complement strand
AGCACTTCGTGCTCCGTGACATGCCGAAGGTCCGCGTCGAGAGCCGGGCCTACAAGATGTCGAAGAGCCGCGGCAACGTGGTCAACCCCGACCAGGTCGTGAAGGACTTCGGCGCCGACTCGCTGCGGCTCTACGAGATGTTCATGGGGCCGCTTGAGGCGACCAAGCCCTGGAGCACGGCCGGCGTGGGAGGCGTGCGGACCTTCCTCGAACGGTCGTGGCGGCTGGTCGTCGACGAGCGGGCCGACGACGTCGCGCTCGCCCCGCAGGTCTGTGATGACCAGCCCACCGATGGCCAGCTCCGCGAACTGCATCGGATGATCGACAAGGTCACGAAGGACATCCCGTCGCTCTCCTTCAACACGGCGATCGCCCGCCTGATGGAGTTCGTCAACTTCTGCACGCCGCTCGAGCGGCGGCCGCGGGCGCTGCTCGAGCCGTTCGTGGCGGTGCTCGCCCCGTTCGCCCCGCATCTCGCCGAGGAACTCTGGGAGATTCTCGGCCGGCCGGCCCCGGTCTCGCTCGCCACCTGGCCGGCGGTCGAGGCCAGGTGGCTCGTGGACGACACGGTGGAGATCCCGGTCCAGATCCAGGGCAAACTGCGGGGCCGGATCGTGGTTCCGGCCGGGGCCGACGCCGCCTCGCTCCAGGCCGCCGCCGCCGCCGACCCGAAAATCGCCGACCTGCTCGCCGGCCACACGGTCGCCAAGGTGGTCGCCGTGCCGGGCCGGATGGTCAACTTCGTGCTCGCCAACCAGGGAAGCCAGTCATGAGCGTCCGTCGCGTCCTCGCCCTCGTCCTCGGCGGTGGCCGGGGCACCCGCCTCCACCCGCTGACCCGTGACCGCTCCAAGCCGGCCGTGCCGCTGGCGGGCAAGTATCGGATCATCGACGTGCCGCTTTCCAACTGCATCAACTCGGGGGTGCAGCGGATCTACGTGCTCACGCAGTTCAACTCCGTCAGCCTCCACCGCCACATTCGCCGCACCTACACCTTCGACGCCTTCAGCGGCGGGTTCGTCGAGATCCTCGCGGCTCAGCAGACGCTCGACGCGGACGTGGGCTGGTACCAGGGCACGGCGGACGCCGTCCGCCAGAACCTCCGTTACCTGCAACAGCCCGACATCAAGCACGTGCTCATCCTCTCGGGCGACCAGCTCTACCGGATGAACTACGCCGACATGCTGGCCACCCACAAGGACACCGGCGCCGACGTCACGATCGCGGGCATTCCGGTCGCCGATGAGGCGGCTTCGGCCCTGGGCATCATGCGGCTCGACGAGGCCGGCCGCGTGCACGGCTTCCTGGAGAAGCCGCAGACCGCGGGGGAACTCGCCGACTTCCGCACCGACCCGGCCTGGATCAAGTCCCGCGGCATCCCCGCGGCCGGCCGCAGCCTGATGGCGAGCATGGGCATCTACCTGTTTGACCGCGACTGCCTGCTCGACCTGCTCACGAAGACCGACTACCGCGACTTCGGCCGCGAGGTGTTTCCGGCCTCGATCCGGGCGAAGCGGGTGCAGCTCCACGCCTTCGACGGCTACTGGGAAGACATCGGCACGATCCGATCGTACTACCAGTGCAACCTCGACCTGGCCCGACATGCCGTGCCCTTCGAGTTGGCGGCGGCCGAGGCGCCCATCTACTCCCGGGCCCGCTTCCTGCCGCCGTCGCGGCTCGAGGGGGCGAGCGTGCGGGAGAGCCTCGTCTCCGACGGCTGCCTGATCGAGGAGGGTGCCGTGATCGAGAACAGCGTGATCGGCCTTCGCTGCCGGATCGGCAAGAACGTGGTGATCCGCAACTCGGTGATCCTGGGCAGCGACTTCTACGAGACGCCCGCCGACCTGGCCACCGATGCCGCCCGCGGCGCCCCTCCCCTGGGCATCGGCGAAGGGACGATCATCGAGGGGGCGATCATCGACAAGAACGTCCACATCGGCCGGCGGGCCCGGATCGTCAACGAGCATCGCTGGACCGACACGGCCGACTGCCCGCGGTTCATGGTGCGGGATGGCGTGGCGGTGGTGCCGCGCGGCGCGATCGTGCCCGATGGCTGGATTCCCGAGCCAGGGCTGGTTAAACAGGCCTGAGGCTAGCGCACGCGGGCGGGATCGGCCTCGGCGCCGGCCGCGATCTCGACGTCGCCGCCCACGGGCTCCCCGGCTGCAGCGATCACGGGGCCGTCGGCGTCGGCCTCCTGCCTCACGATCGGCGGCCAGGGTCGCGGGACCGCGCCGATCGGCGCGATGCCATTGCTCCGGGCGCGGAAGTCGTTTTGCGGCGCCGAACCGTTGGGCACGGGGCCGGAGTAGTCATACGGATCCGGGCACATCGTGCACCCGGCCAGGACCGCAGCGGAGCCGGCCAGGGCCATCATGGCCCGACCGGTGCTGAGCGTGAACCTGCGGACCATCGACGGCATCTCCACGGTGCGGGCTTGCCGCGAGGCCGGCCCCCCGACCGGCCCCACGGCAGCTCAGTACGCAGCCAGCGGCTGTTCCCCACCCCAAACACCCATCCCATTGATCGGGTCGGCAGGACCGGTTTCTTCAGCAAATCCGGAAGGCTCGGGGAACGGGGACCGTCCCCGCTGCGGGGACGGTCCCCTCGAAACCGCCTACAACTCGACGCCCATCCGGGCCATCAGGAGCTTCATGTCCTCC
>JBJTPO010000369.1:0-3407 GCA_046075145.1 Planctomycetota bacterium | reverse complement strand
GCATCGACAGCGGCGAGCGCTTCCAGGTGAAGCGGCTGGTGGTGAAGCCCGGCGCCTCGATGTCAACCGCGAGCGGATGCTGACGGCGCTGTTCGCCGGCGAGGGGCTGCTCTGGTACAAGACCGCGCTTTCCGGTGACGGGCAGGTGGTGCTCGTCGTCGACGGCCCGGTCGAGGAGGTCGAGCTCAAGGACGACCGCCTGATCGTGGACGGCCCCTACGTCGTGGCCCACACCGCGGGCATTCGCCTCAAGATGAAGTGGCCGACCAAGTCGTTCTGGAGCGCCTGGCTCTCGGGCCAGAAGCGGACCTTCTGCTACGAGGGCACGGGCAAGCTCCTGCTCTGCACGGTTCCTTACTGGCGGCGGCGGATGGAACTCGAGCGGGTCGGCACCGCGGCCGGGGCGTAGGGCTGTTCGGGCTGTCTATGCTGCACGCGGAACTGATTCGCCGCTGCTCCGCGTCGGACCCCAGGCCTGGCGTTCGCATGGATGCTCCCCCACTGCAGATGAATCGACCGGTCCGGCACCGGCGTCGGGCCTGGTTCGCCGGTGTGCTGGTCGGCCTGCTCGGCGGACCCGCCGACGCCTGCCCGTTCTGCGACGTGGTCGGCCGGCCGCTGGCCGAGCGGCGGGATGCCGCCACCATCGTGGCCGTGGGCGAGCGGGCCGGTGAGGCCCACGACGAGAAGGGGAGCGTCCGGCAGGCGTTCGTCGTCCGCAGCGTCATCCGCGGCACGGGCATCACTCCCGACCGCACCGTGACGGCGCAGGTGGCTGGTCCGCTCGGCGGCATCGCCGTGCTCTTCGGCGACCAGGCCGGCCAGTTCGAGGCCGTGGCCGCCGACGAGACGCTGCTCGGCTACGTCGCCGCGGCGCCGGCCACGGAGGCCGCTGCCGCCGGACGGCTCGAGTGGTTCGCCCGCTGGCTCGAGCATCCTGATCCTGCGATCGCCGCCGACGCGTTTTCGGAGTTCGGACTGGCGGAGTTTGATGCCGTCGTGACGGCCGCCGGCTCGTTCGACGCGGCCAAACTCCGGGCCTGGGTCACCGAACCGGCGATCGACCAGCGACGCCGAGGTTTTTACGGGCTTGCCCTGGGAATCGTGGCACGGGTGGCGGCAGAGACGGGCGACGCGGCCACGGCGACGACGTGCCTGGCAACGCTCGAGCGAACCCTCGGTGCCGGAGGCACCGACCTTCGAGCCGGCTACGACGGCCTCTTGGGCGGGCTGTTGGTCGCCCGCGGCGCGGCCGCCCTCGACTGGCTTCGCGACCACGGGCTGCTCACGGCCGAAACGCGGGCCGGCGACGCCCGCCACACGCTCGCCGCGCTCCGCTTCGCCTGGGAATATCTGGCCGACCGCGTACCGCGGGAGCAGGTTGCAGCCGCCGCGGCGCGGCTCTTGGACAATCCCGCAGTGGCCGCCGCCACGGCCGTGGATCTCGCCCGCTGGCAACATTGGTCGAGCGTGGACGCCGTGGCAGCGCTCTGGGATCGACAGGGCTGCGACGACCCGCTCGTGCGGCGGGCGGTGGCCGGGTATCTCACGGCCTGTCCGCTCGATACGGCCAAGCGTCGCGCGGCGGCCATCGCCGCCGCGGATCCCGCGGCGTGGGCCACGGCGATCGAGGCGGCGGCCCTGCCGCCCCGGGCAGCCGACTGACCGCATGCCGGCCGACCGACCATGGGGCGGGTTTGCAACCTGCCGGGTCTGAGGCGGGTCCCTGCCGGTAGACGACAAGTCTGCCCCACGTGGGAGCGAAACGACCGTGGGTTGCAGCGTGGCTGGTTCCTGCGATATTTCCGGCTCAGGCTGCGGCGTTTCAGCCGCCCGTGACTGCCCCGGCACGAGGCCCGTTCATGAAGATTCACGAGTTCCAGGCCAAGGACCTCCTGCGCGCCGCCGGTGTGCCCGTGTTGGCGGGCAAGGTCGCGAAGACGCCCTCCGAGGCGGCCGCCGCGTACACGTCCCTCGGCACTCCCGTCTGCGCGGTCAAGGCCCAGATCCACGCCGGCGGCCGCGGCAAGGGGCAGGTGCCAGGCACCGGCCAGCGGGGCGTGGAGCTCGCCAAGAGTGCCGCCGACGCCGAGCGGATCGCCACGGGGCTCTTGAACCAGACCCTCGTCACGATCCAGACCGGCCCGGCCGGCCAGACGGTGCGGCAGGTCTTCGTCGAGAGCGGCTGCGCGATCGACCGCGAACTCTACTGCGCGATCCTCGTGGACCGGGCCGTCCGCTCGCCGGTGCTGATCGCCAGCACCGCCGGCGGCATGGACATCGAGGAGGTCGCCGCCAAGACGCCGGAGCTGATCCTCTCGGAGGCCTTCGATCCCGACCGCGGCCTCGCCGGCTGGCAGGCGAGGCTCCTGGCCTCGAAACTCCAGTTGCCCACGGCCTCGTGGCGGCACGCCGAGACCTTCTTCAAGAAGCTCTGCCAGGCCTTCGTCGATCTCGACGCCTCGCTGCTCGAGGTCAACCCGCTCGTGCTGACGAAGGACGGGTTGCTCGTGGCGCTCGACGCCAAGATGACCTTCGACGACAACGCGCTCTACCGACACAAGGACGTCGTCGCCCTCCGCGACGCGGCCGAGGAGGAGCCGGCCGAGATCCGGGCAGCCGCCGCAGGCCTCTCCTACGTCAAGCTCGACGGCACGATCGGCTGCCTGGTCAATGGCGCGGGCCTGGCCATGAGCACCATGGACCTGGTCAAGCTCCACGGCGGCCAGCCGGCCAACTTCCTCGACGTGGGCGGCGGGGCGGACGTGAATCAGGTGACCGAGGCCTTCCGGATCATCCTCTCCGACAAACACGTCAAGGCAATCCTCGTCAACATCTTCGGCGGCATCATGAGGTGCACGACGATCGCCACGGCCCTGGTCGAGGCCTCCAAGACCGTCGGCTTCACCGTGCCACTCGTGGTGCGGCTCGAGGGCACGGAGGTCGCCGAGGGCAAGAAAATCCTGGCCGAGAGCGGCACGGCCATCATCACCGCCGACGGCCTGACCGACGCCGCCAAGAAGGTCGTGGTCGCCGCCAGCAAGGCCTGATCCCTCCACCCCCATTCCCATCCCGCCGGTTCTCGGCTTCCCGCTTTCGGCTTTCGCACCATGAGCATCCTCGTCAATCGCGACACCCGCGTCATCTGCCAGGGCATCACCGGAAAAGTGGGCGAGTTCCACACCCGCGGCTGTCTCGACTACGGCACCCGGATGGTCGGCGGCGTGACGCCGGGCAAGGGGGGCGAGACAGTCGCCGGCCTGCCCGTGTTCAACACCGTGGCCGAGGCCCGCGACGCCACCGGCGCGAACGCCACGATGATCTTCGTGCCGCCCGCCTTCGCCGCCGACGCGATCCTGGAGGCGATCGGCGCGGGCATCGAGCTGGTGGTGGCGATCACCGAAGGG
>JBJTPO010000368.1:0-2955 GCA_046075145.1 Planctomycetota bacterium | reverse complement strand
CTCGGCTTTCGCTACGGCAACCTGGTGGCGGTGGGGATCATGCTGGCGACGACGGCAGGCATGGTCGCCTTCTTCTGGCGCCGCGGCTGGCTGAAGCGCTGGCACTGAGTTCACGCCCGACGGGCCATCCATGACCCCGTCGGGCTTGCCGGGCCTCCGCCCGGCGGCCGCACCTCCGGGCGGCCGTGCTCGTGCGCGTTGTGGCGCGCGACGGGCGTTCAGACGAATCCGCAGTCGTTGCCGAAAGGGGACAGTCCCCTTCGGGTACAGTCCCCTGCATACCGTTGGACGGCGAGGGGTTGCCCGTGCCCGCCGAGCGGCGTTGTCAGCAAGCGCAGGCAGGATGCCGAAGCGCAGCTGGCATCGAGCGAGCGGAAGGCAGGATGCCTGGAGCGAGCGTCCGGCGAGGCGGCATGGGCAACCCCGAGCCCGCGTGACGCTTGGGGTCCGGCGAGGCGGCATGGGCAAGCCCGAGCCTGCGTGACGCTCGGCGACCGACGAGGCGGCACGGGCGACACCGGGCTCCGACTCCGCCCCTACTTCTCGGCGGGAGTCGCGTGATGGGCGCGGGAGAGATGGTCGATGAAATCGCTCCCGGCGTCGTTGAGCACGAACACCTCGCTGGCGTTGCCCACCGCATCGTGCGGCCGCACGATGCAGATCACCTCGGCCTTGCCCTCGTGCCGCCGGACATGATCGAGCAGGGCCCGTTCTCCCGGACTGAGCGGCGGCGCCGTCGCTGCCGTGGCCCGCTCCGGAACGGTGCCGACCGGGGCGGGCGGAGGAGCGGCATTGATGGCCTCGGGCGCCGCCGGCGGGACGACCGCGCCCGTCGAGGCGGTCGGCACGGCATCGGCCCGGTCGCGGCGGTCGAAGGCGACCGGCGGCATCTCGTCGGGCATGGCCGGCACATGCGCTGAGCCGCCGGCGGCCAGGGCGTCGGCACCGGCGCTGGGATAGACGTTGCGGTACACGAAGGCGAGGCCCGCCTCCTCGAGCTGCTCGTGGATCGACGGCAGGGCCGCGAACAGCCCCTCGTTGTCGGCCGGGTCGGCCGCATTGCAGACGCCGATCAGCGTGCCGTCGATCGCGAACAGGCCGCCGCCGCTGCGGCCCTGCACGGGCTGTCCCGCCACCTGCACGTTGGCCGGTCCGAGATACTTGTCGACGGCGGTGATCCGGCTGTGGTGGATCGTGGGATCGGCGCCGCCGTTGCAGCCCACGGTCACCACCGACTCGCCGGGCGCGACCCGCCGGTCGGGCGTTCCCACGCGGACGGCCTCGAGCGGCACCTCGGTGAAGATGCTCACGAGCGCCAGGTCGCGCCGCAGATCCCAGGAGACCACCTGCCCCGCGACGCCCCGCGGGCCGCCGGGCGCGAACAGGTCGACCTCGACCCGCCCCTTGCCCTCCGAGTCACGGAAGATGTGGCCGCAGGTGAGGATCAGGGCCTCGCCCTGGCGGCAGTCGATCACGGTTCCCGTGCCGCGCGAGACGCCGGCGGCGGACTCGACCCGCAGCCGGGCGGTCGCGGCCATGAGCGTGCGCTCGAGCGCGTCGCGCGGCGGCTCGGTGGCCGACGGTGCGGCGGCGACCGGCGCGACGGCGGCGGCCGGAACGACGGCGTCGGCCAGCGCGTCGGGGGCCAACGGCGCTCCGCGAGTCAGCGGCGGCTCGGCCGGCACGATCGTCTCGGCGGTGCGAATCGGAGACTCGATCGCCAGCGGGGCGGCCGCAGGTTTGACCGGCAGCGGGATGCCGGGCTCGGCGGCGGGGGCGGCGGCGACCGGTGGCGGCGCCTTCCCGCCGAGCGGCGCGGCGCTCGCGGCGAGCAGCCGCTCGAGTTCGGCCCGGGTCGTGGCCCCGTTGATCCGGCCTGCCTCGTGCCCCTTGACCAGGAGCACGTAGCAGGGAACGCCCGTCACGCCGAAGCGGCGAACGAGGTCGGTCTCGCGGTCCACATCCACGGAACGCACCACCCAGCCGGCGGCCGCGATCTCGGAGACGACCGGCGCCATCTGGCGGCAGGGGCCGCACCAGCTTGCGTTGAAGTCGAGCAGCACGACATCGCCGGCGGCAGCCGCGGCGGCGGGGGGCGGCGGGGCGGCCGTCGCCGCCAACGAGGCCGCGGCCACGGCGACGAGCGTTGCCACAATCCGCACTCGGGCACGGCATCCGCCGACCACCGAACCGGTCCACACGATCTCGAAAAAGCGCTTCATCCGTCGCTCCACGTGCCGCCTCGGGCGGTTGGCAGGAGTCCGCGGCGGCACCGGCCACGTCGCGGGGGGGCGGGATACTGCCCCGCCCCGCCGGTCGTCACAAGCCCAACTTGGTCGCCCGAACCTGCGGACGGCCTTGCCTAGCCACCCGCGGCGACCGGTGTTTCCCCGTCGGCTCGCCGCTTTCTACAATCCGCCTCGCCCGCCACCGCCGTCGCGGCTCCCGAGCCGCTCTGCTCCCCGCACCCGCATGCCCGACCTTCACCCGCGCCGCATCCTCGTCACCTCGGCGCTCCCCTACGCCAACGGCCACATCCACCTCGGGCACCTGGTCGAGTACATCCAGACCGACATCTTCGTCCGCTTTCAAAAGCTCCGCGGTCACGAGGCGATCTACCTCTGCGCCGACGACACCCACGGCACCGCGATCATGATCCGGGCGCGGGCCGAAGGCCGCAGCGAACGGGACCTGATCGCCGACATGCGGGCCGCCCACCTCGCCGACTTCGCCGGCTTCCAGGTGGCCTTCGACCACTACGGCTCGACCGACAGCGACTCGAATCGGCGGTTGTGCGGCGAGCTGTGGCAGGCCTTGCGGGCGAAGGATCTGGTCGTCACCCGTGAGGTCCGGCAGCTCTACGACCCGCAGGCGGGCGTGTTCCTCGCCGACCGGTTCGTGAAGGGCACCTGCCCCAAGTGCCGGGCGGCCGACCAATACGGCGACTCCTGCGAG
>JBJTPO010000367.1:0-3123 GCA_046075145.1 Planctomycetota bacterium | reverse complement strand
GCCGCGTGGCAGGCGTAGTGGGCGGCCCGGGCCGGCCCCCGCATGCCGGCCAGATGCTCGAGCAACAAGGCGCTGTTGCGGCCGTCGGTCGCCTCGCGGGGCTCACCCGCCACGACGCCGGCGAAGCGGGCCGAAAACACCCCGGGCGCGCCGCCGAGCGCCGGCACGACCAGGCCGCTGTCTTCGGCCAGCACCCAGCGGCCCAGCGCCGCCGCCTGCGCCGTCGCCTTGAGGGCGGCGTTGGCGGCGAAGGTGTCGCCCGTCTCCTCCACCTCCACCGCTGCGGGCAGGCCGGCGAGCGACTCGCAGCCGATCCCGAAGGGCGCGAGCAAAGCCACGAGCTCACGCACCTTCCCGGAGTTGGTCGTGCCAAGGACGAGGGGCTGGGCCATGAGAGACGGAGGGGACGGGAGCGGCGGCCGGAACCGCCGGCATCCTACCGCCTGCCGGCCGGCCGCCGCGGCACGTCGATGGGCTTCGGCTGCACGTCGAGCAGAATCCCCGCGAAGGACCGCGGCAGCACCTGGCCGCGGGTGAGGGCGGCCGGATCGGGCCCCAAGGCGGACACGATGCGGGTGATCTCGGGATGCGGCGCCGGCCGACCGGAGTCCGAAGGCACGGCCAACTGGTCGATGCTCCCCACGCAGACGATGCTCGAGTCGCGGTCGTGGAACTCCCAGGCCTGCCAGCCCGCCCGCCGCAGGGCCTCGGTCAGGCGGTGGGCGTTGTCGGCCGCCGCGACGAGCCGGCTCTCGCGCTCGACTCCCCTCACCTGCGGATCCCGCCAGCCGCTCCCCTTGAGCGCCTCGAGGAACCGGTTGACGTCCACGAAGTTGCCGCCCGCTGCGGGAGCCGGCTCGTCACCGTTGGCGAAGGTGCCCGAGCCGGTGAAGGTCGCGACCCGGACGGTGTAGCGGCCAGGGCAGTCGAGCAGGCCGTGCGCCACGTCGGCGTTCATCGCCAGCACGAAGTCGTCGACCTCCTGCCGCGAAAAGTAGTCGTCGGGCAAGAGCGGATTGGGGATCATGATGGCCGCGTGCAGCGGCGGCTTGCCGGCGGGCCGGGCGTGCTGCCGGTTTGCCTGGAGGAAGTCTGCGACCAGCCGGGTCTTGGCGGCCGTGCCGCCGAGCGACTCGGGGTGGAGCGCCTTGATGGTCTGCAGCGTCTTCTGCCCCCGGGGATCCTCGCACGAGGCGAAGTCGCCGACGAGCACCGCCACCTCGACCACCCGCTCCGCGTTGGCGTAGCGCATCCGCTTCGGGGAACCGTCCGGGTTGAGTCCGACGCCCGCCTGTTCGCCGGTGTAGTCGAAGGCCTTCTCATGGGTGTAGGCCCGCAGCCGGTGGCGGGCCCGCAGTTCGGTGGCCAACTTGCGGGCGTCCTCGCGGGCCGCCTCGCCGCGAAAGGTCGTGGCGAGGATCAGCCACGGGCCGTCCTTCTCGGCCAGCGGATGCATGGCCTGGGGATCGACTTCGGCCGCCGAGAACCATGACGCGGGCAGCCAGCCCTGACCGAACGCGGCCGGCGAGGAGAGCGCGGCAGCCAACGCCATGATCAGCGACGACCAGCGACGACGAAGGAGGGGGGCGATCACCTGGCGGGCTCCGGGAGCGGCGCGGGAACGTACCACGACGGCGGGGCGACTCGGCCGCACCGCCTCCATGGGGACGGTAGCGACGGGCGTCCCGGGATGCCAGACTGATCGTCGGCCTGGAAAGCACCGCGGCGGGCGGTGGCAGGGCACTTGGCGAGACGAACCGGCGCCGTGGAAACTCGGGCAAGATGGCGAACCCAACCGGCACTCGATCGCGGCGGCTGAAGCTCTTCGTGCTGCTTGCCTGGCTGGTGACCCTGGCCGCTCCGCCGGTGCTTCTGGCCCGGTGGCGGGCGACTCGGCTCACGGAACTCGCCGATCCCGCCGTGCAGGCGAACTGGACCGCGTTTCGCGATGCGATGCGCAGCCAGACCGACCGGTCCGGCCCGGTCCAGCGAAAGGTGCCCAAGAGCGCGGAGCCGCCCGAGCTCGTGTGGCTGCGGGACTACTTCTGGCTCGCCGTCGCCGCCTGGCTGGTGCTGGGGGGCGTGCTCGGCGGCTTCCTCGCCCTGTTCGTGCTGGGTGTCGCCAGCGGTCCGCGCGGCCCTAGCGCCCCAGCACCAGCCGCGCCGTCAGGGCGACCACGAGAAACAGGACCAGCGTGATGGCGAGGACGCCGACGAACGAGAACACGCGCTGCCTCCGGGAACCACGCGGCCGGCGGAACACGCCCTTCCAACCCGCGGCCGCCGCATCGTAGACGGCGTCCCGCGGACGAACAAGGCGGATGCCGCCTCCGATCGGCGGGCCGGTCAGGACCCGCGGAATGGGCGGCGGAACATCTCTTCGGAGACCACCATCCGGGCGGTGCGGCCGACTTCCTCGCGGGTGCGCCGCTGGCCGACGGAGTGCCAGGGCGTCACATCGGCGAGTTCGGGCATGATCTCGAGAATCTGCTCGACGAGCATGGTCACCATCCGGGCGACGCTCGGATCCTGGGCCCGATCACGGATCGCCGCAGCCGTCTTCATGAGCTTCACCATCCGCGACCGCGCCAGCACCGGCCCCGACAACTGCCCATCCGCTTCGACCAGTAGTTCGGCCACGGGCACCTCGAGCACCTCCTGCCAGCGGAGCAGGTCCGAGAGCCGCAAGTCGCAGTCGGGCTGCTCCTGCCGCCGCACGACCGGCAGCGGGATGCCCAGCCGCCGCGCCACGTTGCGGAGCGTGACCCCCTGCTGGCGGCGCACCTCGGCGATCCGATGAAGATCGCCGCTCCGTGGGGCCACCGCGTCGCCCCCCTCGGCGGCGGCACGGGCGGCATCGGAGTGCTCGCTGTCGGCAAGCGCCAGGGGATCCGCGAACGAGTCGTTCACGTCGTCGAAGTCGTCGAACTCGTCTCGGCAGTCACGGTTGAAATCGACGGTTGCCATGGTGCGTCATCTCCTTGTCGTGGCCGTCGCCGGCCCGCATCCCCCGCCGCTCGGCGCGCACCGGGAGCGGTGCCGAACGGGTGGAGGAACACGCGAACCGAAGACGGTGATGGACTCGCGTACCGGCCTGCCGCGCGGGCGACGCCTTGCCAGATC
>JBJTPO010000366.1:0-5222 GCA_046075145.1 Planctomycetota bacterium | reverse complement strand
GGGCTGCCGATTCTATTCGCTCGCTGACAAGATCATGCGCGGCGATATCCTCGCCCACGCCTACGAATGTGCGAAAGCCAACAGTGGAGCGCCGGGTGTCGATGGAGAAAGCTTCGTGATGATCGAACGGCAAGGACGGATGGACTGGCTGAACGGTCTGGAGCGAGAGCTCCGTGACCAAACGTACCAGGCAAAGCCGGTACGGCGAGTGATGATACCGAAACCAGGTGGGGGCGAGCGGCCATTAGGGATTCCGACGATTCGGGACCGTGTGGTGCAAACCGCTGCCAAACTGTTGTTGGAACCGATCTTCGAGGCGGATCTGGAGCCGAATGTTTTCGGCTATCGACCCGGCCGAAGTGCGCTCGGCGCAGTGGACCAGGTGCGGTATCTTCTTCGCTCGCGGTACACGGACGTGGTTGATGCTGATTTGTCGAAGTACTTCGATACGATTCCCCATGCGGAACTTCTCCGAAGCGTGGCGCGGCGAATTGCTGATGGCTACGTGCTGCATCTGATCAAGATGTGGCTGACGGTTCCGGTGGAGGAGCGAGAAGAAGGTGGGCGACGGCGATTGCATGGCGGGAAAAGTCAGAAGCGAGGTACGCCGCAAGGCGGAGTCATCTCACCTTTGCTGGCAAACGTCTACATGAACCGGTTTCTCAAGCACTGGCGACAACAAGGGATGAACGATCAATACCGGGCGCGCATCGTTAACTATGCCGATGATTTCGTGATCCTCAGCCGCGGACACGCAGCCGAGGCACGGGATTGGGCGCAGGCGACGCTGGAACGGATCGGACTGACCCTGAACGAGCAGAAAACTGTCATCCGGGATGCCCGGACTGAGGCGTTTGATTTCCTCGGCTATACCTTTGGACTTCGATATTGGTGGGAGGGTGACGTCTATATGGCGGCCTGGCCATCGGCGAAGAGCTTGGTGCGAGTCCGGGGGAAAGTGAGTCAGGTCCTTCGTATTGGGCGAACTGAGCCCTGGCCCGAGATTCGGGATGAGCTCAATTTACTCTTGCGAGGTTGGCAGAGCTATTTCTGCTACGGGACACTGGCTGACGCGTACGGAGCGATCAATGAGCACGTGCAGCGGCGAGTTCGGCAGTTCCTGCAACGGCGGCACCGCTGGACCCAGGGACGGGGGACTGTGAGTTGGCCCAAGGCGACCATCTACGGCAAGCTCGGAGTCCACTGGCTAGCCCGCTCACGACGTGTGAGCCTGTCGTGAAGTCTGTCGGAAAGCCGGATGCGGGAGATCCGCACGTCCGGTTTGATGAGCGGGGATGGGAAACGGGCGACTGCCAGTAGGTCTCGCACCGCGCCTGTCCTCGACTCTACCGATGAAACCGGGGCGGCCGTCGCATGTGTACCACGCGATGCTGTTCAGCGCGGCGAAACTGGTGGTGAACGTGGACGTACAGGCGGGCAACCGGATGGCCAGCCAGTATGCGCAGCCGACGTTATGGGGGTGGTTGGAGGCGCGGCACCGCCAGCAATGGCCGACGCTGGTGCGTGGCGACATCGCGCACGGAAACGAAGAGATGATGGCGGGCGCTGAGGCCATAGGGTTGTCGTATGTGTACAAACTGCGGCAGGCCAAGGGGGTGGCGAAACTGATCGAGAAACTGGCGCGGCAGGGCAACAAGGCTGGCTGGAGAGAAGCGGGCCAGGGCTGGGAAGGGGTGGAAGACGAGTTGCAGTTGCAGGGCTGGAGCCGGAAGCGGAGGGTGATCGTGCTGCGTCGCGCGCTGCCGAAGGGAGAGGCGACCGAGCGGGCCGAGGACGGGCAACCGACGTTGCCCGGGTTGGTGATCGAGCATAAGGGTGGGGACTGGTATGAGCACGCGGTGCTGGTGACGAATTGGGCGCAGGAAGAACTGCGCGCGATCGCAGAAATCTACCGGGACCGGGGAGACGCCGAGAACATGTTCGACGAGCTGAAAAACCAATGGGGTTGGACAGGCTTCTCGACGGCGGACCTGAAGCGGAGCCAACTGATGGCGCGGATGGTGGCGTTGATCTACAACTGGTGGCGTATCTTCACGCGGATGGCGACGGGGAGCCGGCACGGGGAGGCGATCACGACCCGACCGCTGTTTCAGCATGGGTTGGCGCGGCGGACCCGACATGCCAACCAAGCGGTTCTATCGCTTTCCAGCCAGCACGGCAAGGCCAGGAAAATCGCCAACTTACTCGGCCGGATGAGTGGTTGGGTGCAGCGGATTCGCGACGATGCGGAGCAGTTAGCCAAGCCGGCCCGATGGGCACGCCTGGTGTGGCGCATCTTTGCCGATTTGGCAGGCTTCCCGCTGGCCGCGCCCAGGATTCTGGCCCTCGACACGCCTTCCAACTGCCGGATTTAGGATGACGCGTCTTTCGTTGATCAGTCTGTAGGGTACTCAGTCCCTGCTAGGGTTTTTACTAGTGAAGGCGCGGGCCGAAGGCCCTTGACCGGGTGTTTGCCCCATGATTTACTGGGTATGTACCTGAAGTCATTCGTGCAAGGTTCTGCAGCGGGGGTAGCGATGCGGGCTAGGAGAGCAACTCAAGTGCGGGTTCGAGACGTTATGACCAATGAGGTCAGGAGTTGCTCGCCAGAGACAAGCCTTGCGGTGGCGGCAGCGATCATGTGGGAGGGGGATTGCGGCGCTTTACCAGTCGTTGAGAACGGCAGGGTGACCGGAATAATCACGGACCGCGACGTTTGCATCACACTTGGCACGCGAGATCGCCTTCCGCGGACTGTGCTAGTAAGAGATGCGGGAACCACCTCGATCATTGCCTGTGCGCCAGATGACGATCTCCGAACGGCGTTGGACGCCATGGGCCGTTGCAAGGTGCGCCGACTTCCAGTAGTCGATGCAGAACAGCAAATACGAGGGATCGTAAGTCTTAATGATATCATTCTGCGGGCCGATCGGATGCTTGGCAACGCGCTTTCTTATGATGAAGTGACGCAGACGTTGAAATGTGTCTGCGCGCACCGTTCATAGAAAGTGCAAGAAACTGGCCTAGTGCCGTCGATGTGTTGTGTAACCAGCGTATCCAGCTTCCCAATGGTTCAGAGATCGGGAGTGACCACGTATGCCTCAAATGCCCATTTGCTTATTAGTTGGCGAAGTCGCCGAAGAGCGATTTAATATAGCCGATCTTTGCGCCCACTTCGGGTGGTCCGTGAGGTCAGTGAAAGCCCTTGACGAGATACCGACAATCGATCGTCCTTGGGTGATCGCGGGCTTCACGGACGCTTCTTACGATGGCGGGGGTGCGATTGCTGAAGGTATACGCCGTTTTCCCCGCGCGGCGTGGGTTGGTTGCTGCCGGTTCGGGTCGCCTGGAGAACAACAGGACATTGACCGTAGAATTGCTTTTCACGTCATTCATCGATCTTTTCACCCTACAGAAGTACTCCAGTGCCTCCAATTCATTCAGGCTGCACTGGCCGACCGGACCTGCGCCTCGGCTGTCGCATGACGCGGAGGAGCAAAGGAGGGCTCGCGGAAGCGAATCCTCCGGGTCCGGTTCACCGTGAACGGCAGTCTAGCGAGACTAGACTCGGGTTCTGGCAAGAGGTCACCCGGAGCGAGTCGGTCGGGATCTCGAAGAGAAGTGGATGCTTCGGCCGCTGCGCTCAGGTGTTACCGTCTCGATTGTCACCTGCATCGCAGCGCCCTATACTGCGGCGGAAGAAGGCCATGCGCACTACACCGCGGATTGAGATGCCGGCGGTGCTGTCTAGGCTGAGGGTTCGCTCTCATGGAGGGTGAAGCGTCATCCACAGCGCGGCTGTGCCATTAGGATGTACACGGGCAAGTGCAACCGATCATGAATATCCGGCTTGCCGAGGCGCAGTGGTCTGTGCGTGCATTCCAGCCCGGCAAATGCTCTTATGGAAATCGCGAGTGCGGACAAGTATGAGAAAAATCCTTGTGGATTGTCCATATCTTGAGTAATCTAATGTCGAGTGCGGCTAGGGAATCACCACATTCCATAGCCGCTGGCGAAGGAGCAGACAGGATCACTTTTCGCCATGACCAAGCTATTGCCTCGATGCGGCTGTGACGGGCTTTTGCGAGTCATGGACAGCTTCCCAGGTTTATCTAGGGCACTTTGATCGTAAGCGACAGAGGCCGATAAGCCTCATTAGGCGAACCGAGCTTTGTGTGCGATTGCATAGACAAAAGGTTCGGGTCGCGAAGGCAGGAGGACCAGTGAAAAGCGCAAAGCTAGTGCTGGCAGATGACCATCCGCTGATGCTGATGGCCATGAGGGCCATCGTGGGAAACCGGCACAACGTGATGGGAACCTGCGAAAACGGGAAAGATCTGGTGGCGCTGGCAGGAAAAGGGGACCCCGATGTGGTGATCACGGACATCGATATGCCCGAATTGAATGGAGTTGACGCCGCCGCCGATATCCTTGCCATCGCCCCAAGGCTAAGAGTGATTTTTTACACGGCAAAAGCGAACCAAGCGAGCTTTCAGCGGGCGATGAGTATCGGCGCGCATGGGTATGTCTTGAAGAGCGATCCAGCGGAATCCCTGCTTGCCGCTATTGAATGCGTTCTGAACGGTAAGCAGTATGTGTCGGCGCCGCTAGGGCATCTACAGGCCGAGCTCGTCGCCTCGTCACAGCCTCGACCTGATTTATCTACCTTAACCGCGCGACAGTTGGAAATATTGCGATTAATCAGCCAAGGAGCCGGCAATAAGCAGATCGCGCATGACCTAGGGCTTTCTATCAAAACCGTTGAGTTTCACCGTGCGAACCTAACCCACCGATACGGCAAGCATTCCATCGCAGAACTTCTAGTGTTGGCAGCCAGACAGGGATTGATCTCGGATCCAGGCAATGGGACCGAAGAAGACTAGGAAGCACCTTGGTT
This sequence comes from Planctomycetota bacterium, assembly GCA_046075145.1. Lineage (GTDB taxonomy): Bacteria > Planctomycetota > Planctomycetia > Pirellulales > UBA1268 > QWPN01. The sequence goes on along the minus strand of JBJTPO010000366.1, from coordinate 325 downwards.
TTTCGCAATCGCCATACGGTTGCATGGTGTCCCTCCTGCTGCGTGGGTTTCTCCCCGGTTCTCGCAACAAGTCGACGGAGGCGACAGGACGACGCGACCAACTCGCCACAAACGCTTGAGGGGAAGCCTCGCATCTGCTAGGGTTGAGATGAGGCGCGGGTGCGTCCTGTCGCATCCGTGACTTGGGACTACGCGAGGAGGTGCTCACGTAGTCCCCTTCACCTTACACGGATTGTGAGGGTTTGTAAAGAGGCTTGGCGGTTGATGACCCTGTTGAATGGCGATCTTTGCCGGAAATACACCGAAATCCGAAATACTGCAGAGC
>JBJTPO010000365.1:0-4641 GCA_046075145.1 Planctomycetota bacterium | reverse complement strand
TGGCGGCCACGCTCATCGAGAGCCAGCTCTTCGGCCACGAGAAGGGATCGTTCACCGGTGCGGTCGGCCCCACCCGCGGCGTCTTCCGAGCCGCCGAAGGAGGCATCGTGTTCCTCGACGAGATCGGCGAGATGCCGCTCGATCTCCAGCCGCGGCTGCTCCGCGTGCTCCAGCAGAGGGAGGTCACTCCCGTCGGCTCCGCCGAATCCTTTCCGGTGGACGTCCAGGTGATCGCCGCCACCAACCGCGACCTCGCCGCCGACGTACGCACGGGCAAGTTTCGCGAGGACCTGTTTTATCGGCTCAACACGATCGAACTGGCCGTGCCGCCGCTCCGCGACCGCGCCAGCGACATCCCGCTGTTCGTGGACCACTTCCGGTGGTTCTTCGCCGAGAAGTTCGGCGTCTCCGCCTGGGAGCCAGACGCCGCCACGCTAGCCCGGTTCATTCGCTACCGCTGGCCGGGCAACGTCCGCCAACTCGCCCAGGTGATCGAACGGGTCTACGCCCTCGACGCCCCGCCGCTGCTGCCGGCCGATCAGGATCTGGCCCCCGAGGCCGCCCCGATTCCCGCAGCCGCTCTCGCCGCCCTGCCCGCCTCGCTCGACCACCCGCTGCCGGTCGTGAATCTCGAGGAGCTCAAGAAGCTCGCCGTCCGTCAGGCCCTCGCCATGACCGACGGCCACAAGGGCAAGGCGGCGCAGCTCCTCGGCGTGCACCTGAACACGATGACCCGCCTCGTCGAAGAGGCGTTGCCCGAGGCCAGCCTGCGCCGGACGGGGCGCCGGGTGACGCCGAGTTAGTGTGGGGATAAACTCCCTCCGCCACGATGAGGCTATGGGCCCAACTCCGCCAGGTGCTGCTCCAAGATCCGCTGCAGTTCGGCCACCGCCAGCGGATGGTGGTGCACCCTCGTGTGCTTGGCGGGCACGCAGATCTCGCTGATCGCATATGGCGTGTGGGCGCTCTCCACCGCCACCACGCAGTCGTCGCGGCCGCCGGTGAGCGACGGGTGGATGTCGCCCACGATCGAGTGCACGCCCACCCAACAGGCGGGCCGCAGTCGCTCGAGCGACTGGAGCGTCGGCGAACTGGGCCGCAGGAGATCCACCGTCGTCGGCACCCGCCGGGCATACTCGGGCCGCAGCGCGCCCGGATTGAGGGCCACGGCCTGCTCGCGGATTGCGCCGATGTCGGCCGGCTCGCGGACCGCCAGCGAGGCCAGCCGGCCGATGCCCAGCGACGCAAGCACCGAGCCCCGGTGGGGCGTGGCGATGAACACCACCCGCTTCACGAAGGGCAGCGGCTTGAAGAAGGCCAGTTGGCGGACGACCGCCCGCGCCGGGGGCGGCAGCCGGAGCTGGTCGAAGGGCACCGTGGCGATCGAGTCCCAGATCGCCGTGCGGGAATCGACCACCATCATCTTGGCGTGCAGGCCGCCCATGCTGTGCCCCACGAGCACGAGCCGCTGAAGGGCCGGGTCGCGGCCCTCCGGATCGACCGCCGCGACGGCCGCGAAGAGCTCCCGCCGGAGGTTGGCCGCGGCCTGGAGAAACGACGAGCCGGTGGGGTAGTGAAACACCCACGGCTCGTAGCGCCGGTGAAACTCCGGCCAGGCCCGCAGCTCGTTGATCATGTCGAACCACGTGCCCTCGTCGCTGGCCAGACCATGGATGAAGACGACCGGAATCCGCCCCGGCTGGTGCGGTTCGAGAAACTCGAGCCGCGGCCGGGTGTCGCTCTGACCGAAGGGCTGGAGAAAGCCTTCGATCCCGGACTGCGGCGTGCCCGCGAGCACGTCGAGCAGCGGAGCCGAAAGGTCGGCCGCAAGGTGGGGCCGCGTCGGCCCGATCTTCACCGCCGCAATCTCGACGGGGTTCGCCAGGTCAAGCACGGCCGCGGCGTGATCCCGGTAGACCGGCCCGGCGAACCTCTCGACGGCGTTCTCCCCGCCTGGCATGTCGAAGCGGAGTACGGCCGTGGCCGCCAGCGACTGCCGATCCGGGGCGAACCGCTCGTCGGGGCCGCCGAGCCGCCGCGGATCGATTCGCAGCACGACCGGCAGCCCGAAGCCGTCGCGGAGATGCCGCCGCGCGAGCCGCTTGTCATCGTTTTGAGCCTGCGGCTCGATCGACCCGATCGCCTCGACCGGGATGGCGTGCGCCTTGGGCACCAGCGGCACCTTGACGAGCCGCCCCGGCGGTCCCACCCACGCGCCGCCATCACCGATCCGACCATGACGCGTGGCGGCCTCGAGAAACCCGGCGAGCGCGTCGGCGTAGAGTTCGCTGGCTTGGCAGAGCACCTCCGGTGACTCCGGGCAGAGCTGCACGGCGTTCCAGGCCTCCTGGCAGGCCACGTAGTAGCCGTCCATGGCATGGCGTTTCCCGTCACGGAGCATCCCGCAGGAGGCCGCGAGATACTCCTCCGCCTTCCGCAGGGAACGCTGGGCCGCCGGCAGCGGCTCCTCCGGCGGGGCGGGGGGGAGCGACGCCGCCTCGACCACCCCGCAGGCCACGGCCAGCCACAGCCACAGCCGGTGTCCGACGCGACGGCCCATCTCCTTCCCCCTGCACCTCTTCATTCCATCGTTATCGACCCTCAAACCCACGCCAGGCCGGCATCCAAGCCGCGACCCGAACCCGTCGCCCCGCTTGCCCAAAATCCGCCCCGAATCTCACAAAAGACTCACATTCGGGAAACCCGACAAACCACTAAATTTGCCGGCCTCAGGAAGGGCTGGTTGTTTCGTCCGGGAATCCAGCCCCTCGGTTCCGGAACCCCCGCCCAGGACATGATCCCATGGCACGACGGCGACTTCGACGCAGCGGCTTTACGCTCGTCGAACTGCTCGTCGTGATCGCGATCATCGCGATCCTGATCGGCCTGCTGCTTCCCGCCGTGCAGAGCGCGCGAGAGAGTGCCCGGCGCACGCACTGCATGAACAACCTCAAGCAGATTGGCCTGGCCCTGTACGGCTACGAGTCGGCCAAGAAGCGGTTTCCGGCCCCGCGAACCGGCCCCGACTGGCAGATCGGTACCGCGGTGCAGGCCAACTACACGGCGTACACGAGCGTGGCGGTCTCCCACAAAACCGGCTTTTACTCGGTGCATGTCTGGCTCCTGCCATTTCTGGAGCAGGCCCAAATCACCCAGCAGATGCGGTTCGATCAGGCCCAGATGAAGCGGATGCTCAATCCCCGCAACAACAACTACGACGCCTACGCGCAAGTCGTGGGAGTTTTTCTCTGCCCGAGCGACGGCAATCGGGGCCGGCTGATCACCGAGAACAGTTACCGCTGCAATGTGGGCGGATCCACACCCTACGGCGGGGCCGCCTCGTCGAGCCAACAGAACGTGTACAGTGCGAGCAGTTCGGATGGGTTTTCCGTCGGCGGGAACGGCGCGTTTCGCCCGTTCCTCGGCCTCAAGGCCTCCGACATTTCCGACGGGTTGAGCAAGACCGTGTTCTTCGCGGAGCGAACCATGGGGAGCGGCCGAAACGCGGCGGCCGAGATGCCCACCAAGTCCGACATCGTGACCTCGCCAAACCGCTCGAACTCGCCCATGCCCCGGCAGACGCTGTTCAGCGCCTGCCAGTCGGTGCAGCCGACGGTGTCCAGTTTCAATTTCACCGGCGCGGGCCGCTGGCCGAACGGCGACGACTGGAGCAACGGCTGGCCGTTTTCGGGCTATGACTCCACGCAGTACAACCACGTCGCGCCGCCGAACTGGAGTGGCTGGGATTGCGGCAACTGGAGCGCGATCCCCGACACGCCGGGAGAGCACGCGATCGTGTCGGCCCGCAGCCAGCACCAGGGCGTGGTCAACGTGCTGTTGGGTGACACCGGGGTCGTAGCCGTGAGCGACGACGTCGACCTCGGCGTCTGGCGGGCGATCGGCACCCGCGCGGCCGAACCGGGCGAGGTGGCGGGAGGTGTCCGATGAGATTTGTCGCAGCGATTGGCGACCTGCTCAGCGTCGGGCAGTGGTTGCTCAAACCGGCGGCGCCGATGTCCATGGTCATCCTGCTCCTGACGGGGTGCGGTGGGGGCGGCGGGGGCGGGGCCGCCACCCAGGACGCATACCAGGCGCTTGCGGCCGGCCAGATCGCGTTCGCCGAGGGCCGGACAGCCGAGGCCCGGGATGCACTTCAGACGGCGGTGCAGGCGGGTGGCCTTCAGCCCGATTTTTATTGCGAGGCGGTTGCCTTGCTCGGCCGGTGCGAAGCGGAGCTCGGCAACCGACAGGCCGCCGCCAGAGCGCTCGCCACCCTGGAGCAGGGAGATCCGGATCCGCAGCGAATCGCTGCGCTTCGAAAACTCGTCGAGCAGGCATCGGCGGCCGACGACGGCAACACTGCCCGCTGATGCGCCGGCGGGCCGCCAGCGATCAGTGCCTCGCGAGCAGGTGGCGTTAGCCCCGGGGTACGGCGTGCTCTTCGGCGACCATCTCGAGGTCGCTCGCGAGATACTTCACGGTGGCCGAGGGTGCGAGATTGAAGTAGACGCGGCCATTGGTCTGCCAGCGAGTGCCGTCGTGGACGAACTCCGCCGTCGCGGCTCGCACCCGGGCGACCGCCTCGGCCTGATCCTCCTCGTCCATGGCCGTGCCCTCGACCGCCTCGAAGCTCACCTCGAT
>JBJTPO010000364.1:0-2960 GCA_046075145.1 Planctomycetota bacterium | reverse complement strand
GTTCCGCTTCGTCGGCCGACGGCTCGGCCAGTTCGGGCTCGAGTTCCTCGGCGGCGACGGGAGCCGCCAACTGGCCGAGCGACAGTCCCTTGGAGGCGAGCATCTCCTTGATCTCGACGAGGCTGGTCTCGCCGAAGTTCTTGCTGGCGAGGATTTCCTCCTCCGTGGTGCGGGCCAGGTCGCCGAGCGTCTGGATGCCCATTTTCTGCAGGCAGTTGCGGCTGCGGACGGAGAGTTCGAAATCAGTGACGGGCAGCGCCAGGATCTGATCCAGGCGGTCGCGGTTCCGCAGCAGCTGCTCGTCCTGCTTGAGATCGCTGCCCGCCGAGGAGTCCTTGAGAAACATCCGGGCCCGGGCGTGATCGGGGAAGACCTCGAGAACCCGCTTGTAGCACCGCTGGGCCTTGGCGAACTCGTCGCGGTCTTCGTAGAGCAGGCCGAGGTTGATCAGGCTGCCGACGTTCGCCGGATAGCGGTGGACCGCCCGCTCGTAGCAGGCGATGGCGTCGTCGTCGTTGCCATGGCGATCGTGCAGCAGGGCCATGTGGAACAGCGCCGTCGGATTGCCCGGATCGAGCGCGAGGGCCTTTTCCAGCAGGGCGATCACGGCTTCGGGCTGGTCCCCCTTGTCTGCCAGCGCGGCCGCCCGCTCGGCCTGCACCTCGGCCGAGGCGGCTGCCGCGGCCTCCGGCACCGCCGAGAGGCGGGACTGGGCGTCGTCCACGCGGCCGGCCCGCCGGAGCGTGCGGGCAGCTGCGGCCACGCAGGCCGTCGTCTCGTAACCCGCCTTCTTGGCCGCGTCGAACAGCTCGCATGCCTTGTCGTGCAGTCCCTCCTCCGCCGCCGCGAGTCCGTGGTGAAACAGGGCGAGGGCCCCGCCGTCGGCGGTTTTGAGCGTCTCGGCAGCCTCACGGCACCGGCCAAGCAGTTGCTGGCACACGCCCAGCCGCACCGAAGCGGCCGGGCTGCGTTCGCCGTGGCCCTCCAGCTCCTGGACCGCGGTGCGCAGGTCGTGATGGGCCGCTGGGTCGGACGAAAGAGCCTCGACGACCGCCCGGACTTCGGTGGGGCCAAACGGGCCGGTGCCGGTGACGAGTTCACGGATGTCGAGGGTGGCGGTCGCGGCCATCGGGCTGGAGTCTCCTACGAGGGTGGGCATGCAGAGCCAGCGGCGGGAGTCGAACCCGCAACCCCCGCATTACGAATGCGGTGCTCTGCCAATTGAAGCTACGCTGGCGGATGGCTTTTCCGGCCGAGCTGGAGCCCGAAATCATGGCCCAGCCGCCGGACGGCCAAACTGCAAAAGTAGCGCAGCACCCGGGCGCGAGTCAAGTCGCCGCCCTGAGCCCGCCCTAGAAGGGCACCGCCGGGATCGCGGTATGGCGGCAGGGCCGGGATCAGCAGGCCGCCGCCAAACAAGCCGGCTGGGGCCTCCGACCCGGCAGGAGCGTCCTGCCATGGGAGTGCGGGTCAGGGGCAAGGCGACCGCACGCCCGGATCAAGTCGGAGACCCCAGCCTTCGTGTAAGGACGTTGGTGTCTGTCGGGGACCGGAATTCCCCGCCGGTGGAAGGCAGTGCATGCGGCGTGCCAAACCGGGCGGGATGGCTGGGAGCCGCGGCGTTGTCACCCCGACGGCGGCGGACGTCGCGGCGGAGACCCGCTGCGGCCCGGGCGAAACGCCAGGTTGCTCGTTGCGGCGGGCGGCTTCACGCGGCAGACGGCCCCCGTCGCAGCCTGAGACGGCCGCGCGGTGGACGCGGCAGGCGCGCCGCGTTTCGCACCGCGCGTTGCATTTTGCGGCGGCTGATTGCCACGACGGGCGAGCTGGCCATCACCGGACCCTTGCCGACTGCTGCCGGCATCGCGCCCGATTCGGGATGGCAGCGGTATGATCCCGCAGGCTGCTGATCATCGGCCCAGAGTTGCCCGCGGTGGCCGGTCTCGGTCGCCGGCTGCCATGCCCCGGAGAGCCCGTCGTGAATCCCCACCTTCCCGCCCTCGTCGGGCCATACCGTGTCGGCCCGGGCCAACCGCTCCTCGTGATCGCCGGGCCGTGCGTGATCGAGACGGCCGACCTCGCCCTGCGAATCGCCGCGCGGCTGGCCGAGATCGCGGGACGGCTGCCGATCCAGGTGGTGTTCAAGGCTTCCTACGACAAGGCCAATCGCACCAGCGGCACCTCCTTTCGGGGTCCCGGGATCGACGAGGGCCTGGCCGTGCTCGACCTGGTGCGCCGGAAGACCGGCCTGCCGGTGACCACCGACGTGCATGCGGCCGACGAGGCCACGGCGGCGGGAGGCGTCTGTGACCTCGTGCAGATCCCCGCGTTTCTCTGTCGCCAGACCGACATCCTGCTGGCGGCGGCGGCCACCGGGAAGGCCGTGAACGTCAAAAAGGGCCAGTTTCTCGCGCCGGGCGACATGAAGCATGCCGTCGCCAAACTGCTCGCGGGGGGCTGCCGCGACATCCTGCTCTGCGAACGCGGCACGTTCTTCGGCTACGGCCGCCTCGTCAACGACTTCACCGGCCTGCCGGTGATGCGGTCGCTGGGGGTGCCGGTGGTCTTCGATGCAACGCACTCCGTGCAGCGGCCCGCGAGCCTCGGCGAGAGCACCGGGGGCGACCGGTCGCTCGTCGAGCCGTTGGCCCGGGCCGCGGCCGCGGTCGGGATCGACGGCGTGTTCTTCGAAACGCATCCGCAGCCCGAGACGAGCCCCAGCGACGGAGCGAACATGGTGCCGCTCGACGCACTGGAGGGGGTCCTGGAGCGGGTGCTGCGAATCCATGAGGCCCGACTTGCTGGCGAAGCCTGCCGCTCGGACGAGGCGAGCTCGGTAGGGAAGCCGTCATGAGCTGGGCCAGTGGTGCCCGCCGCGTCGTCATCGGCCTCGTCGGTGCGAGCCTGCTGCTCGCAGGGGTGACGCTCTCGGGGTGCGGCGGTCCGGTTCGGCGGCCAGG
>JBJTPO010000363.1:0-4384 GCA_046075145.1 Planctomycetota bacterium | reverse complement strand
CGCCGCGGGTGGGGCCGACCGCACCGGTGAACGATCCCTTCTCGTGGCCGAAGAGCTGGCTCTCGATGAGCGTGGCCGCCATCGCCCCGCAGTTGATCGCCACGAAGGGGCCGTCGGCTCGCGGTCCCAGGGCGTGGAGCGCGCGGGCGATCTCCTCCTTGCCGCAGCCGGTCTCGCCGGTGATCAGCACGGTCGATTCGACGCGGGCTGCGCGGCGGAGCGTCGCCTCGAGCGCCAGCGCCGCCGGCGACTCACCCACCAGCCGCTCCCAGCGTCGCGGTGCGAGGCTTCTGAGACGCGCGGCGAAGGGGGAAGCGGCGGCGGATCCGTTGCCGTTGGCCTGGGGCGGGGAGACCGGAGGAAAGGCCCGCGATTCACCATCGCGGTGAACGCCGTTTCGCCAAGCCTGCTGGCCGCCGGAGCCTTCCCTGGTGACGGCGTCGTTCAGCCAGCCGTTCGGGCCCGAGTCGGTTTCCATGCCTGCCTCTCTCACGTGGTGTGACGTCGCCTGAAGCGGTAGCAAGTATGGATTTCCAACACGAGTGAAATGTGAGCGAGCGGAAAAAATTTCCCGAGGCGGTTATTTTTTCGGGCCTCCGCGATGGGGCCGGAGCAAAAACCTCAGCCCGGATCGGCAACGGCTCTGGGGACGTCGCCCGGGGGATCGCATGGTTACCCGCTTCAGCCCGCCTGCAGCGCCGCGGCGGTCCGCCGCCGCCTCCAGGCACCGAGGCCGGCGAGGGCAACGCCAAGGCCGACGAGAGTGAACGCCGAGGGTTCGGGGACAACGACGACAGCCAGGCTCGTCGAGTCGGCCGTGAAGTAGGCTGCCTTTCCATTGCCGAGATCGAAGGGACTACCGGAACCGAAGTTCGAGAGGTTTGCGGTATTGATGCTGCCGCCCGTTGTCTGGCTGAACAACTGGTAGATCGCCTCAGGCGTGGAACTGCTCAACCCGATCAGGCTGCCCGGCGCGAAGCCGACTGCGAAAGAAAGCGTGCCTGCCCCGATGAGCATCGGCCCGGAGGAATCGAACGCCAGCGTCGAGCCGCTGCCAAACTCGAGGCTGCCGAGGATCGTTCCCCGGCCGCCCATCTGCTGGCCCGAGCCGAGGCTGAAGCCTGTGGTCTTCGCCGTGACATCGAACCAACTGCCGCTGGCAACGCTGATCGTCGGCGAGGCCAGCGAGCCGGACGCTCCGAGCGAGAGCGTGCCGGCGGAGATCGTCGTGGTGCCGCTGTAGGTGTTGATGGCAGAGAGGGTCAGCGTGCCGCTTCCCGCCTTGGTGAGGCTTCGTGCGCCTCCAGACTCCCCGATCGCCCCACCCAAGGTCACCGCGCTGTCGATCGTCAAGGTGCGGTTTCCGGTGAGCGTGCCCGCAGCACTGAGCGTCAGAGTGCCGCTGTTCGTGGCGTTGCCGAGAGTTGCGTCGCCACCGAGGGTGTAGGCGTTCAAAATCGTCCGTGCGGTCGAACCGTTCGACGACAGCGTTCCCCCGCTGATGGTGAGCGTTCCGGTTCCAACGGCCGAACTCGTAATCGCGCCGACCGTGCCGACGCTGGCGGAGCCCAGCTGAAATATGCCGTTTGAGATGGTGGTGCTTCCTGTGTAGGTGTTGGCATCGCCAAAAGTCTGGGTTCCGGAGCCTGATTTGACGACGGAAATCGCTCCGGTGACGACACCCGAGTTCGCGTCCGTACCATCCCCGTAGCTGTAGCTGCCAGATCCGCCGAGGGTCAGGATCGCCGCCGCGACGGAGGTCAGCGTATTGTTGCTCGTCGTCGCGTTCAGTCCGGTCGTTGAGTTCAAGCCGGCGATCTGCTGGTTCCGCCCGTTCAGATCGAAGGTGCCGACATTGGTGCTGGCCGCCTGTCCGAGGCTCACGGTCGTGCCAGTGGGGAGTCGGTCGTTACCGGTCGTCAGTTGCACCGTGCCGTTGTTGATCGCGGTATCACCGGTGTAGGTGCTGGCACCGCCGAGTTGAAGGGTGCCGCTGCCTTGTTTGGCCCAGGCGCCTGTCTCACCGGCCTTGTTAGCGATTGCGCCGTTGTAGATAAGAATGCCGCTACTTGGGGTACTGATGCCCGTGCCAACGCCATCGCCAACGGCAATCGTTCTGTTGGCACCGATGGTGACGGTCGTTGCATCACTGGCCTTCGCGAAGCGACCGCCGTCGATGATGATGGCGTTGGCGGCATTGCCCATGCTGCCATCGGAGGTGAAGCGAACTTCACCGCCATTGATGTTGATGTCGCCGGTGAAGGTGTTGGCGGCGTTGGTGAAAGACGTATCCCCGGCGCCCGACCCGATAAAGGTCAGGCCCGACCCCGTGGCGCCCGAAACAACGCCGGAATAAATTCGGCTTCCGCTGGTGGTGTTATTGGTAATCGTGCGGGTCGCCGATCCCAGCGCAACCGTGCCGGAGAAGGTCGCGGTGCCAGTGCCAGTGTTCCCGAAGTTTCCACCGACGACGATACTCGGGTTGGCAAAAGCACGCGTGCCACTCGATTGAATAACACCGCCATTGATCGTCAGCACGCTGCTCGGACCGCCAAACGCATTGTTTCCGCCGACGATGACCGTGCCTGCATTGAGTGTAAAGCCCGAGTTGGCGGCGTTATAGGCGTTGGCTTGAGCCCCGATGTCCCAAGTGCCGGCACCACTCTTGATGAAGCCAGCCTGGCTGGCTGCCGCGCTGACCCCCTGCCCGCTCCAAGTCAGTGTTGATCCTGTGCCAATGTTATAGGTTCGAGCAGAGGTACTGCCGGTGGAGAGAGTGCCACCTGCTGTTGCCGTCACAGTCACGCCATCCGCGACGGTTACGTCGCCAACGGTTGCAGTGGCGAAGGTGACGGCCGAGTTCGCGTTGAACACGGCATTTGAACCGGAAACCCAGGCGGAGCCCCCGGTCGGTGTTGCCGTGGCGCTCCAGTTGGATCCTGTCCACGTGCCGCTCGTTCCGTCAGTTCGCCAAAACTGCTGCGCGTGTACGGCGGAAGATCCGAGGAACGTGCAGGCTGCCAGCACTGCGGCCACGCTCAGCGACGACTGGTTTGATCGATTCTGAGTCATCATTGAACTCCTTGCTGAGATGAACTGAGGTGCGGATCAGGGAGGACTGCCTTGACCGGGTTCGAGAAACCGGTGGCCGGGTTGGCCGTGGCCGCCGGCGAAGAGGCGGAGAGAAGCGCAAGGGCTGCCGAGGCGACCAAGGCTTGAATCAAGAAGTTGCAGCAAAGGAGTTGCAGCGGGGCGGGCAGCGGAGAAGTCAACAGAATCTCCTTTGCGAATCAGGCGTGTATCGCGCCGGGATGATCAAGCCGGTGGTACGGAAACCGCTCAAGCCATCGCGATCGAGCCCAGGTCGTCGGGCCGTCACGCTTCTGCACCGCGACGAGTTATGCCCGACAAGTGTTACGGGTTAGCGAGCGATCAGTGAGAATCGTGTGAGCGAGGCGAGGGCGACGCACCTACGGCCGAAAAAAGGCTAAATCCATGGTTGAAACGCCGTTGTGAGGATTTTTTTCAGGCCGCGAGCACGCCGAAACGCGGAGAAACTCTGCGGACCGATCCAGCCGGCATCGGGATCGACACCACACCACCGCCAGGCAAGGGTCGTAACCCACACGCCAAACGCGACGATGTGCGTGATGCCCTGGATTTCCGCGTTCCGTGAGCAAAACGCGAGCGAGATGTTCACGGTTCGGGGAAACCCGATTTCCGTGAGGCTTTGAAGATTCACCAGGCCGGTGACGGGCAGGGGGGGTCGCCGGCTGCGGGAAAAAGGAAGCGGAGCAGCCGGAGCCTCGGGAAAAGTGCGGTCGGCAAAACTCCCGGGGAACTCGCCCCCGTTCGGTCAACACTAGACGAGAGAGTGAACGGCAGTGCACTTTCTCGGGCTCAGGCCGCAGCGAGGCAGCCGGCGGGGCTGATGCTACGTTACGGAGCCGTTCCCACGGTTGCCTTGATGGGCACGCTTTCGATCTACGAGCAGTTTCGGGCCTCCCTTGGCGAGGAGAAGGCCAGGGTCTTCGCCCAGACCCTTGGCGCGATGATCGAGGAGGCCAAGAACGCCGCCACGAAGGACGACATCCGGCTCCTTCGCGAGACGGTCGACGCGAACGCCGCACGGGTAGACGCCGCGCTTGCGTCGCTGGCGGAGGCCCAGGTGATGGCGGAGGCTCGTCTGGCCGGCGTCGAAGACCGGCTCGCTCGTCTGGAGGCCGTGGTCGCGGAACTGGTGGCGGCGATCAAGGGGTTGGCGATCCGATCCGACCGCCACGAGGGCACGCTCTTGGAACTCAAGTTTCGGGATCGGCTGCCGTCATACCTCGGCCGCTACCTGCGGCGGGCGAAGGTGTTGCAGCCGGCCGACCTGCTCGAC
>JBJTPO010000362.1:0-9678 GCA_046075145.1 Planctomycetota bacterium | reverse complement strand
TCCTCCTTGGTTATTTTGTTGTAAATTTCATATTCCGTGTTTAGGTCTTGATACGGATTGATTCCCGTAAGCATTTGATAAAATGTTACGCCGAGGGCATAAATATCGGATCGAGCGTCGAGGTCCTTGCCATGTACCTGCTCAGGAGACATATAAAAAACGGTTCCAATCTGAGCGCCTGACTTAGTTTTCATTGAGACAAGCGACGAACGCCTCCGCAGGGCCGCCCACCGCGACGCCGCGGAAGTGCGGCCGCTCGGTGCCGGTCGGCCGGCCATCGGGCCCGAGCACCGCCGCAAACCCGCGCGCCTCACCGCCGGCCGAGACATCCACCCGCAGCTCGCGGGCCGCATCCGTGGGGAAGGTGCAGGGCCGCTCGACCACGAAGTCGCGGATCTCGCCCACGCCGTCGGCGACGCCCGCCGCGATCACCGCCTGGGCGATGAGTTCCGCCCCCATCACCGCCGGCAGGAGCGGCCGGCCATACTGGAGGTGATCCACGAGAAACCGGTCGGCGAGCGGATCAAGCAGGAAGCTCACGGCCGTCGCTCCGGCATGATTCCAAACCCGTTCGACGAGGCTGCCGGCGTGGGCGGGCTTGGCCGTCGCCACGGCCGGGGAGGCCGACGACCCTGCTTCGACGGCAGCCACCGAGCCCTCCACGTCGCCTGCAGCCGCCGCGTCGGCATGGGCCAGCATGGCCGGCTCGGTCACGAGCACCTCGGCCGCCGGCAGACCCGCCTCGACGTCGGCCATGAACCGCCCCACGCCCTCGGCGAGCGGCATGAACTTCAAGCCGAACTGCTCGAGCACGAACCGGCTCTCGGGCCGGCTCGCCATGCCCACTTCGTCCCAGGCGTGCCAGTGGAACGTGGCCGCCCGCAGGCCGGGGCGCCGCTGCCGCGCGGCGGCGACGAGCTTGGCGAGCATGTCGTTGGCCAGCGAGTAGTCGGCCTGACCGTGGCCACCGAGCCGGCCGCTCGTGGAACCGAAGGCGACGAGCATCTCGAGCGACCGCGGATCGACCGCCGCCAGCAGGTGTTCGAGGCCGGCACACTTGGGGCCCACGGTGCGGGCGAGCGACTCGGGCGTCTTCTTTTCGAAGCGGCAGGCCGACTCCCAGCCCGCCCCGTGGACGAGGCCGCGGATCGGACCCACCTCGCGGGCCACCTTCGTCACCAGCCCGCGGACGGCCGCGGCGTCGGCCAGATCGCAGGCCTCGTAGCGGGCCGCGATCCCTTCGGCCGCCAGCGCCGCGAGCGAGCGGGCGATCTCGATCGACTTCTCGACCGAGGCCCACGCCTGCCGCGGGTCGTCGCCCCGACGCTTGGCGTCGAGCATGATCCCGCTCTTGAGATCGCGGAGCCCACCCTCGGCCAGCTCGAGCCACTCCGGCTCGACCGCCACGGGCTGCGTCGAGCCGACGAGCACGAGCTCGACGCCATGCCGCCGGCCGAGCTCCCGCGCGCAGGCCGCCGTCACGCCCCGCGCGCCGCCGGTCACGAGCCAGCACGTGCCGCGGGCGAGCGCCGAGAGGTTGGCTACCGGCGGCGCTGCGGGCCGCGCGACCGCCCTGACGGTCACCCTGCGGCCATCGACGAGGCCCACTTCCACCGGGCCGTCGCCCCCCGTCAGTTCGGCGAGCACGGCCGCAGCCGATTCGGTCGCGGGCGCCGTGCCCGTCAGATCGACGACCCGCACCCGCAGTTCGGGAAACTCCCGCGCCAGTCCCTTGAACAGTCCGGCCAGGCCGCCACTGGTGGGCTCGCCGATCGTGCCCGCGAGTCCGAAGCCGCCACCCAGCTCGCACACGCCTGTGAGGCTCGAGGCCCCGACGTCACCGGCCCGCGAACGGGCCGCGATCCATTTCTGGCAGGCGACGAACGCCGCCGTGAGCGCCTCGCCGGCCGCCTGGCCGCGGGCCGCGACGACGACGAGATGACGAACGGCGCCGGCCGCTTCCGCCCGGGCGAGCGTGAACGCGGCCGCCTCCGGGTCGGCGACCGCCGCCGCCTCGATCGAGACGGGCACGGCACCGGCGGCAGCGAGTTGCCGCTCGATTGCTTCAGCCAGCGGACCGGTGCCGAGCACGGCCACCCGTTCCCCTCGCAGCGAGCGCGTCGCAGCGACCGGCCCGAGCGCCACAAGTTCGAGTTCGTAGCGACGCGTGATGGCCGCTTCATCAGCTGTTCGGGCGACGTGGTGGGAGCCGTTCAAGGAGGCGCCGGTCGGTTGCCCGGGTTTCGCCGCCGCCTCTGCCAGCCAAGTCGCTCCCAGGCCCTCGCAGCGGCCGGCCCAGTCGCGGCCCCAGGGGCCGCCGCTGGTCACCGCGTCGCCCGCGGCGCCGCCGACGGCCAGCCACGGGCAGGCCGCCGAAAGCGTGTCACAGGCCGCCGGCTCGCGATTGATCAATCGCGCGATCACACCCGACGAGGAGGCGTTGCCATCGTCGAGCGCCACGCGCACGAGCGGCCCGGTCCGTTCCGCCCGGCGAATGCTCGCTCCGGCCGGCTCGACCGCCCCGCTCGCGTCGATTTGGATTCCGCCTTCCGCCGAGGCCACGACCAGCCCGCGCGGGCCACGGGCCGCGGTCGCGAGCAGTTGCTCGGCGGCGGCGAGCGTGCGGCACCGCGTCACGATCCGCTCCACGAACTCGCCCGGGGGCGAGTCGGTGGCGGCGCCCAGGGCCACGAAGGCCACGATCCCGGCGTCGTTCCAGCCGAGGATCGCACCGGGCAGGCCGGCCGCGGATACGAGCGTGCCCGAGAGACCATCGCGGTCGAAGGCGTTCACGGCCAGGTCGGCATGCCGGCCGAAGCAGGCGAGAAACCCGGCCACGCCGTCGGTCACCGCCGCGGGCGTCACGAGCACCAGATCGCACCCGCCGACCGCGGCGGCCGGCGCGGCGGCGGCCGCCCGCACGATCGCCTCGTCGACGCATGCCTCGGTGGCGATCGCGGCGAGTTCCTCGGCGAGCGCCGGCTCGACGACCACGGCCGAGGCGACCGGTACCGCGGCGGCCACCTGCCGGGCCCAGGTGCGGACCGCCGCGGCCTGCTCGCGACCGATGCCCTGACGGGCTCGCAGTTCAGGGCCGCCGACGGGCGACCCGCCCGAAGGCGTGTCCTCTGGGTTCGAGCCGTTGGAGCCGCCGATCCGCACGACCAAGAAGTCGATCAGCGAGCGGAGCGTGGGGAAATCATCGAGCGACACACCATCCTCGGCCTGGAGCCCATACCGCTGCCCCACCTCGCCGAAGAGCTGCGCCTTGCGGATGCTGTCGATCCCCAGGTCGGCCTCCAGGTCGGCGTCGAGTTCGACGATCTCCGCCGGGTAGCCCGTCTGCTCCACCACGAACTCGACCAAAAACCGCTCGAGTTCACCGGCGAGGGCCACCGGCGCGGCGGATCGCGGCGCCGCAGCGGCTGGCACGGTGGCGGCAGGTTGTGGAGTGACCGTGGACCGCGCGGGAGCCGTGGGTCGCACGCTGGCCGCGGCCTGCACCGGGGCGGCATCGGCACCGCCGCCTACCCGCGGCACGAGATAGTGGATCAGGTGCCGTAGGGTCGGGAAGTGGTCGAGGGACACGCCGTCTTCGGCCGCGAGGCCATACCGCTGGCCCACTTCGCCGAACAGCTGCGCCTTGCGGATGCTGTCGATCCCCAGATCGGACTCGAGGTCGGCGTCGAGCTCGACGATCTCGGCCGGGTAACCCGTCTGCTCGACCACGAACTCGACCAGAAACCGCTCGAGCTCGGCCGCCACGGTCGTGCCGCCGGCAAGCGGACGATCGTCGCCACCGGCCTCAGTCGCTCGAGCGGCGTCATGATGGCCATTGACGCGGTCACGGGCATGGCCGTTCGCGTGACCATTGGAATGGCTGGCGGCATGGCCGTTGGTGTGCTCTGGGTGGCCATTCACCACGCCGGCGGTGCCGGCGGACCCGGCCGCAGCCGAACCGCGACTCCCGGCCCCGATCCGAGGCAGCAGATAGTCGATCAGCGAGCGAAGCGTGGGGAAGTCGTCAAGCGACACGCCGTCTTCGGCCTTGAGTCCATACCGCTGCCCCACCTCGCCGAAGAGTTGCGCCTTGCGGATACTGTCGATCCCGAGGTCGGCCTCCAGGTCGGCGTCGAGCTCGACGATCTCCGCCGGGTAGCCCGTCTGCTCGACCACGAACTCGATCAGGAACTTCTCGACCTCGGCGGCATCGGCCACGCCCGTGGCCTCGCTCAGGCTGGCCCCGTTGCCTCCGGCGGGTGCTGACGCGATCGCAGCCAGCCGGTTCACGGCCGCCGGCGCGGTCGGTGCCGGCTTGGCCGCCGGCGTGTGGCCATTGCCATTCGTGTGGCCATTCCCGTTGGCGTGGCCGTTTCCGTTGGCGTGGCCGGTGCCATTGCCATGGCCGTTGCCAGCGGAAGCAGGCCCCACGGCCACCGCCCGCCGGGCCGGCGTGGCCGGCTGCTCGCCGCCCGCGGCCGACCGATTGCGGGCCCGGCGACGGGCCGTGGCGTCGAACGAGACCACGCTACCGGCACGAGCGGGAGCCGGAGCAGCGCTGGCGGCGGCCGCAGCCTGGGCGACCCGCAGGCAGCCGGCGGCGGCGAGCTGGTCGCGGAGCCGCTCGAGGTGCTCGCGGGGCGAACGCCCACGCTGGTCGAACTGAAGGAAGGTGGCGCCCGGCCGCCCTTCGACGATCCGACGGGCCAGGCCGCTGAGCACGCCTGACGGGCCGACCTCGACGAAGGTCCGCACGCCGGCGTCGTAGAGCCGGTTCGTGACGTCGATCCAGCGGACCGTCTCGGTCATCTGCCGCACGAGGCTCTCGAGCACGTCGGCCGGCTGCTCGAGCTGCCGCACCGTCGTGCTGCTGAAGATCGGCGTCCGCGGAGCCTTGATCGCGATCGCTCGCAGCGTGGTGGCCAGCTCGTCGGCCGCGGCCTGGAGCAGCGGCGTGTGGAAGGGACTCGGCACGGCGAGCCGCTTCGTCTTCACGCGGCGTGATTCGAGCAGGACCTCGATCGCATCGACGATCCGGGCCGTTCCGCCGACGACGTACTGCTCCGGCGCGTTGGCCGCGCAGACCCACGCCTGACCGGCGAAGGGCTCGATGGCGGCCGCGACGGTGGCCGCGTCGGCGATCACCGAGAGCATGGCGCCGTTTCGCGGGCCGTGCCGCTCGACGGCCTCCGCGCGGGCGCGGGTGGCCTTGATGCCGTCGGCCATGCTCCAGGCGCCGACCGCGGTGAGCGCCGGAAACTCGCCAAAGCTGTGGCTCGCCACGAAGTCAGGAGCGAACCCGAGCGACTCGAACACGCCCCAGGCGAACAGGTCGCCCAGGTACATCGACCACTGCGTGTCCCAGATCTTCGTGCCCAACCCGTTGTCGGGCCGCCAGGCGATCTCGGCGAGCGTCTCGCAGCCCGCCGCCCGTGCCTCGGCGTCGAGCCGCTGCAGCACCGCAGCGGCCGCGGGCACCTCGGCGACGAGCCCGCGAAACATGTCGGTGTATTGCGAACCCTGGCCCGGGAAGATCGCCGCCACCAGCGGTCGACCGCCCGCAACGGCCGCGACCGGGGCCGGCTGCGGCCGCTCGCGTGAGGCACCATGGACGATGTCCCTGGTGAGCCGCACCGCCGCGGGCACGGGCTGGCCGTTGTCGACCACGAGATGCCCAGCCTGCTCGTCCTGAACGACCGTGACACTGCCCGCCCGGAAGCCGGAGCCGGCCACCGGGGGGATGGGCAGCACGGCGGTCGCGGCGTCGAGCCCGGCCAGCTTGGCGTGGCCCGCTGCCAGCGCGGCCGTGCCGGGCATGTTGCCGGTGGCGAGCGCGCGGGAGAGCTTGAGGAGTCCGGCGGCCCCGGCCGCCGCGCCCAAGTGGCCGACCAGACCGTCGAGCCCGCCTGCCACGGGCCGCCCAGCCGAACCAGGTCGCTCGGCCAGCAACCGCAGTTCGTGGCCGCTCTGCTTGTGACCGCCAGCCGCCGCCACCTCGACGGCCGTGACCGCCTCGGGCGCGATGGCGGACGCCTCACCAGCCTCGCGGATCGCGGTCGCGATCGCCTCGTCGCGAGACCGGCCCGCGACCACGCGCACGCCCCGGATCACGCCGCGGATCGTGTCACCCGCAGCCCGCGCGTCGGCGAGTCGCTTGAGGACGAAGACCGCGGCCCCCTCCCCCGCGACGTCACCGCCGGAGTTGCGGCCATCGAGCACCGAGACGGGCCGGTCCGCAAGGTAGCCACCCAGCGATCGGCCCTCGAAGGCCATCAGATCCATGCACCGCTCGCCGGCGGCGCAGAGCACCGCGTCGCAGGTGCCCTGCCGGAGCATGTCCACGGCCGCCGACAGGGCCGCGAGGCTCGAGCAGTCGCCGGCGTCGAGCGCCAGGGCGCCGCCCATCAGGTCGAAGGTCTTGGTCAGTCGGCTGGCGAGCGTGCTGCTCGTGAAGCTGCCCGTCTCGTCCACGAGCGCGGGGAGCTTCTCCAGCAGCCGCTTTTCGTAGGCCTCGACGATCCGCTCGATATCGGCGTCCGCCACGCCACGGCGCCGCAGGGCCGCTTCGAGGTAGGTTCGCGTCTCCGGCAGCCGCAGGCCCATCTGAAGTTGGTTGGCGAAGTCGCCGCCGAACAGCGTGCCCACCACGACGCCGGTCCGCATCCGATCCAGCCGCTCCGGCCCGCCGGCGTCCTTGATCGCCGCGTCGGCCGCCTCGAGGAGCATGAACTGGAGCGGGTTGGCCGCCGCGATCTGCTTCGGCGGCACTTTGTGCCGCCGCCAGTCGTAGACGAAGTCCCCGACAAAGCCGCCGAGGTCGCTGATGGTATGCCAGGTGCGCGGGCCGGAGCGGTCGAGAGCCCGCGTGGCGTCCCAGCGGTCGGCGGGCACCGGGCCGATCGCCGTGTCACCGCGGTCGAGCAGATCGAAGAACGATTCGAGCGTGAGCGCGCCGGGGAGCACGCAGCCGGCCCCCACGATCGCGATCGCCTCGGCGTCGGGATCGACCGGCTTCTGGGCCGGCCGCGGCGTTGGCTGCTGCGACAGACCGGCGGGCAGATGCTCCGCCAGCGAGACGTGGACGTTGAGCCCGCCGATGCCGAAGGCGTTCACGGCGGCGCACCGCGGCGAGCCGTCGGCGTGCGCCGGCCAGGCGAGCGGCTCGGCCGGCACGCTGAACGGGCCGCCGGCCCAGTCGAACTCCTCGTTGAGTTCCTTCGCGGTCGTGCCCGGCGGGATCACGCCGTGCTCCATCGCGAGCACCACCTTGACGAGGCTGGCGATCCCGGCGGTCTCGAGGGTGTGGCCGATGTTGGCCTTCACGCTGCCGATCGGGATCTGCCGGCCGGCGGGGAGGTGGCGGCCCATCAGCCGCGAGAGCGCGCCAAGTTCCGTGGCGTCGCCCACCTGCGTGCTGGTGGCGTGGGCCTCGATGTATTCGATCCGGGAGATGGCGGCGGAATCGGGGTAGGCCCGCTCGACGGCGAGCACCTGCCCCTCCTGTCGCGGGGCCCAGAGGCTCTTGCCCTTGCCGTCGCTGGCCACGCCCAGGCCACGGATCACGGCCCGGATCCGGTCGCCGTCGGCGATCGCCCGTGAGAGCTTCTTGATGACGAGCGCCACATAACCCTCGGCCGTGACCAGGCCGTCGGCATCCTGACCGAAGGGGCAGGAGCCCGAGTTGCTCACCGACTGCGCCGCGGAGAAGAGCACGAGGCTGTCGCTCTTGCAGTAGGAGGCTCCACCCACAATTGCCTGGTCGATGCTGCCCTCGAGCACGGCCCGGGCGCCGATCGCCATCGCCTGGAGCGACGAGGCGCAGGCGGCATCGACGACGAGGTAGGGGCCGTCGAGCTTGAGCGCCTGCTGCACGATCTTGGCTGCGGCCAGGGCGCCCAAGTCGAGCTTGCAGCCCGGCTCACGTCCGCCGTAGCGGCGGCGAACAGCGGCGGTGATCTCGTCGGCCACGGCAGCCGTCTCGGGACCGAGGAGGTCGCGGGCGGCCGCCACGTCGGAGAGAAACCGGGCTGTCTCGTCGATCCCGGTCGCGTAGACGATGTCGCCGATCCGCGTGCTGCCACCGGTGTGGCCGACGTACACACCCGTCCGCCGGTCGGCCGGCATCGCAAACGGGTCGAGGCCTGCGTCGCGGCAGGCCCGCGAGGCGACCTCAAGAAAGATCGTGTGGGCCACGTCGAACCGCTCGAGCATCTCGGGCGTGATCGGGCAGACGGCGGGATCGACCGGCCGGTCGGAGACGACGGCCCCGAGTTCGGAATAGCTCTTGCCGAGCCGGCTCTTCTCGGGGTGGAAGTAGAGGTCGCGGGGCAGCCGCGACTCCGGCAGCCTGCCCCAGGCGGTGCGTCCTTCGACCACGAGGTTCCAGAAAGCTTCGAGGCCGTCGGCTCCGGGGAGCCGGCAGGACATACCTACGATCGCGAGCGGTTCGTTCACGGTGCAACAGGTTCCAGGGACAAGACGAAGTTCGTTGCCAAAGCCCGGCTCTGGGCCACGTTCATCCCTGCCGCGAGCAACGGAGCCGTGCCCAGGCTTTCCGCCGAGGGTGCAGACCGCCGCCAGGCCAAACTTCCAGCGTTCACGTCGCCTGACGTTCGCCGGCCGTGCGGTCTGCCAACAGGGATGGGGATGGTCGCTGCTCCTCGCCGGGGAGTGCCCATCCATGGCAAACGGTGCTGCGGCCGCAGGGTTTGCGGCCCAAACACGCTCTCGGCAGTATGGTTTCCGCGTCAAGACAGTCAAATCGTCGGCCGGCGAGAGACATCAAAGCCCTTCGCAGGTGGGGTCTTTTGTCATGATTTCGTGGGCTCTGCCGCCGCTGGGTAAGGTCGAGGTTCCATGCACGCCCCCGCTCCCTCCGCCCCGGACGATGCGTTTCCTCGGCCGCTGGCGGCTTTCGAGCACCTGATGCTCACCGACGCCCGCCCCGGGCATCCGATGACGTTTTTCCTCGAGTGTGAGGTCGAGGGGCCGCTCTGCATGGACCGACTGCGCGGGGCCGTCACCGCCGCCGCGGGACGCCATCCGCTCGTCCGCAGCCGTGTCGCCTGGCGCGGCGGCCATCCCCATTGGCTCGCACCCGACGTCGAGCCGACGATTGAGTCGGGCGGTCGAGACGCGTGGCGACCAGTCGACATCGCGAGAGAGAGCGGCCTGCGTCTGGTCGTGATGCCGACGGGTGCTCGGCACCGGATCGTGATGGTGGCCCACCACGCCGCCATTGACGGCGTGGCGGCGGGCGAGTTCTTCGGCGACCTGTGGGCCTGCTACGACGGCCGCGAGCCGCCGGCCTTCAGCCCCGGCCGCCGCCGGCAGCGCAGCGCGTCGGCCGCCTTGCCCCCGAGTGGCGGCGGGGGATTCCGCAGCTTCTGGCCGTTCATCGCCTTCCGGCCGCAACCGCTGGCTCGATTCGCCGGGCTCGCCGCCACTGACGGCACGGACGATCTGCCAAGCCAGCCGCCCTATGCGTGGACCACGCTCGATCGCGACCGCACGACGGCCGTGCGGAGCGTGGTGACGGCGCATGGCTGGTCGCTCAATGACCTGGTCGTGGCGGCCGTGATGCGCGCAGCCGGGCGTTGGAACGAGCGGGCCGGCCGCCGACCGGGCAACGTCCGCATCACGCTCCCGGTAAACCTGCGACCCACCGGCTCCCGCAGC
>JBJTPO010000361.1:0-5675 GCA_046075145.1 Planctomycetota bacterium | reverse complement strand
CGGCGTGCAGGGCCGCAAGCAGTCCCGCAGCCTCTACGGCGCGAAGAAGGGTTGAGCATAGGAACCAACAGCCATGGGTAACATCACCGCCAGCCGCGAACAGCTCCGCCCCGATCCCCGCTACGGATCGCTGCTCGCCAGCAAGTTCATCAACTGCCTCATGGTGGACGGCAAGAAGAGCGTCGCCCAGTCGGTCTTTTACGGGGCGATGGACATCGTCGCGAAGAAGATCACCGAGGCCGAGCCGATCGAGGTGTTCAACCGGGCGTTGGAGAACGTGAAGCCCGCGGTCGAGGTCCGCTCGAAGCGGGTCGGCGGTGCCGCCTACCAGGTGCCGATGCAGGTGAATCGCAACCGGCAGCAGTCGCTGGCGATTCGCTGGCTCCTGCAGGCAGTGCGTGAGAAGAAGGGCCGGGCGACGTACGAGAAACTCGCGGAGGAGATCATCGCCGCCTACAAGCGCGAGGGCGCCGCGGTGACCAAGCGGGACAACGTCCATCGCATGGCCGACGCGAACAAGGCCTTCGCGCACTTCGCCTGGTGAATCCAGGCGACGTGCCTGCTTTTCCGCGAAATGTCCTCCTGGCCATTTCGCTCGTCGGCCGGCTCCGCCGGCCAGGTCGCCTCCTGCGACCGTCTCGCCCTGGCGAAACCCGGCGAGGTGCCTGCTTTTCCGCAGCCTGCGATGCAGCCCGGCCAGGCTTGAAAATGAACGGCCGTATAGTAAGATACTGACGTCCAGACTGCGGTTTTGCCGATATCCGATGGGCCTGGCCGCCCAGATCCACCCCTCCAGGAGCGCGGTCCGCCGCCTGAAAGCGATGCCCAAGCGCAAGTCCCCTGCCAGCCGTACCACCGCCCGTCGCACCGAGGCCCGCACGCGTGCCCACCGCACCGCTGTCGCGATCGCGGCCGTCCGCGGCAATCCACTCGGCCTTCGCACCGACACCGATGAAGCAGACGCCGGCGACGCGCCGACCGAGCGGCAGATGGAGATCTACGCCTTCATTCGTGACAAGATCCATTCACGCGGCTACGGCCCCACCGTCCGCGAGATCGGCCAGGCCTTCAAGATCCGCTCCCCCAACGGCGTCGTCTGCCATCTCAAGGCACTGGAGCGCAAGGGGCTGATCACCCGCGGAAAGAACATCTCCCGAGCCATCGAACTCGTGTCCGAACCCGCCCACCTTCGGGGCCTGCCGCTCGCTGGCTGGGTCGCCGCCGGCACGCTGCGCCCCGCCGAGGAGCAGAGCGAGCGGATCGATTTCGAGGATCTGTTCAACCGTGACAATCATTTCGTCCTCAAGGTGATGGGCGATTCCATGATCGACGCGCAGATCGCCGATGGCGACTGGGTGGTGATCCAGAAGAAGCAGACGGCCCACGCCGGCGACATCGTGGTGGCACAGACGGACGATGGCGAGGCAACGCTCAAGCACTGGTTTCCCGAGCGGGATCGCATCCGGCTACAGCCGGCCAACGCCTCGATGAAGCCGATCTACGTCCGCAACGCCAAGGTGCTCGGCGTGCTCGTGGGCGTGGTCCGCAAGACATAGGCCTACGCCGACTTGTCGAGGGCTCCATCCTGCATCTGGTGGAGCTTGTTGTAGAGCGTCTTGAGGCTGATGCCGAGTTCGTCGGCGGTCTTCGGCTTGTTGCCGTCGTTGCGGGCGAGTCCGGCGAGGATTGCGTCAAGTTCGAGCTCCTTGAGCGTGCGCGGACGCGGCGGCCCTGGGTTCGCCGCGGCCCCGCTCCCACTTGCCGGAGCGGCCGAGGGCGTCAGCGGCACCGGCTTGAGGCCGCTCAGCCGGCCCGGCAGGTGCTCCACCGTCAGGGGTAGTTCGTCGCAAAGCACCAGCGCGTGCTCCACCACGTTGGCCAGCTCACGGATGTTGCCCGGCCAGTCGTGGGCGACCAGGGTCGCCAGCGTGACGTCATCCGCCACCGCCGCCTGGGGGGGCAACTGCGGGCGGCTCCGCCGGACGAAGTGGTCCACCAGGGCGGCGATGTCTTCCCGCCGCCCCCGCAGCGGAGGAACCGTAATCTCGAAGGTGTTGATCCGAAACAGCAGGTCTTCGCGAAACTCCCCGACGCGCACCATCTCCTCGAGGTTCCGGTGGGTGGCAGAGACCAGCCGGACGTCGACCGTGATCGGGTGGTTGTCGCCCACGCGGCGGATCTCGCCGCTTTCGAGCACCCGCAGCAGCCTCGCCTGGAGCGACCGCGGCAGCTCGCCGATCTCGTCGAGGAACAGCGTGCCGCCGTGGGCCACCTCGAACAGTCCGGCCCGGTGCTCATCGGCGCCGGTGAACGCGCCCCTGCGATGGCCGAACAGCTCGCTCTCCACCAGATGCTCGGGCAGCGCGCCGCAGTTGACCGCCACGAGCGGCCCGCCGGCCCGGCCGCTCCCCTCGTGCACGGCCCGGGCCACGAGTTCCTTGCCCGTGCCCGTCTCGCCGCGAACGAGCACGGCGGCGTCGCTCGCGGCCACGCGGCCCACGAGCTGCCGCACCCGCGCGAGCGCGGGCGAATCACCAACCAGCCGCGTGGCCCCCTCGGCCCGCCGCACCCGCTGCTCCAGCGCCCGCAGCCGGACCGTGAGTTCCCGCTTCTTCCGCACCCGCTCGAGCACGGCTTGGATGTCGGCCAGCCGGCAGGGCTTGGTGAGATACTCGAACACCCCCTGCCGCACCGCCTCGATCGCCGTCTCCACTGATGACTTGCCGGTGATGATCACCGTCTCGGTGTCGGGCGATGTCTGCCTCACGCGGGCGATCACCTCCATCCCGCCGACGCCCGGCATGTCGAGGTCCACGATCACGCAGTCGTAGGCCGTCAGATCGAGCGCGGAGAGCGCCGTGCGGCCGTCGGGGCAGACGGTCGCCTCGTGGCCCAGCCGCGGCAGCTCGATCCGCATCAGCTCCTGGATCGAGGCCTCGTCGTCGGCGAACAGGATCCGCATCGGTCGCTGGGTCTTCACGAAAAGCGTCTCCGAAAGCAGTGGGTCAGGCGGCCCGGTCGAGCGACCCCGCCGCGGGCGGATCGCCCGCCACCGCGCCGATCTGGGCCAGCGGCAGTGTCACCTGGAAGATCGAACCCCGGCCGGGGCCGTCGCTCGTCGCCTCGATCCGGCCGCCGTGGTCGGTGATGATTCGGTTGACGATCGAGAGCCCGAGGCCGGTGCCCTGCCCGTTCTTCCGCCGGGTGAAGAACGGCTCGAACAGGTGGTCGAGCACCTCCTGCGTCATCCCGCAGCCGTCATCGGTGACCGTCAGCACCGCGGCCCCGCCGCTGCGGCGGGCCGCGACCCGCACCCCGCCGTGCTCGTCGATCGAGTCGAAGGCGTTGACCAGGAGATTGAGCACCACCTGCTTGAGCTCCTGGGGATTCACCATCACGAGCACGTCCTGACCTTTCTCGATCTCGATCGAGCGGCCGGCGAACCGGCCCACGTGCCGGAGCATGTCGGCCACGTCGGCGACCAGCGCCACCAGCGCCGTGGCCTGCCGCTTGACCTCGCCGAGCCGGGCGAAGTCGAGCAGCTTCTCGGTGATCCCCTTGCAGCGGAAGGCCTCGCTCTGGATCAGCGCCAGGTAGCGGCGGGCCACCTGGGCCTCCGACTCGGCCGGCGCCAGGGCGGCCAGCCGGCTCTCCAGCGACTCGGCGCACATCGCGATCGAGGCCAGCGGGTTGTTGATCTCGTGGGCCACGCCCGCCGCCAGGAAGCCCACGCTCGCCAGCTGCTCGCTGCGGATCACCTCGCGGGTCCGCGACTGCACCTGCCGGTCGAGGTCGTCGCGGATCGCCTGAAACCGTTCGGTCATGTCGTTGAGGGCCTCGGCGAGCTCGGCCATCTCGTCGTGCGTGTCGAGGTGAATCCGGTAGGCGAAGTCGCCGGCCGCCACGCGGCGGGAGCCCTGACCGAGATGGCGCAGCGGCCGGAACACCCAGCGGTAGGTGAGCACCCCGATCGCCGCCAGCAGGGCGGACGCCGCGCTGGCCGAGGCCCAGGTGACCACGATCAGCGTCCGATAGCGGCCGCGGACCTCGTGCGACAGGTCGTGGAGCCGCTGCTGGAGAAAGGTGGGCAGCTCGGCGGTCAGGTCGGCGAGCTGCTCGAGCTGCGGCGCGGCCTCGATCAGCGCCGCATGGCCGAACACCCCCGACGCCCGGGGCAGGCCGGCGGCCGGGGCCACGCTGTTCTCGATGCCGGCCAGGCAGTCGGCGATCCGGCGGGCCGTGTCGCGTTCCCGGGTCCGGTCGGCGAAGGGAACGTCGTCGAGTTCGCCCGCCTCGAGTTCGCTCTCGTAGGCGGCCAAGGCCTCGACCGTGCCCCGCACCCCGGCGAGCAACCCCTCGACCGCGTCATCAGTGGCCAGCGCCCGGGCATGGTCGAGCCGGAGGGCGGCCACGCGGGCGTCGAGCTCGGCGGCCAACGGCAACTCGGCGGCCCGACTGGAGAGCGCCCGCACCAGCCGCCGGTAGGAGTAGACGCCGAGGAAGCTGCTCGCCGACAGGATCGCCACCATCACGCCGACCAGAAGGCCGCCGAGCAGTAACTTGTCGCGGATGGGACGGCGCTTGGCCATGACGGGGGCTCCGGACACGTTCCCCGGGCGGAACGCGGGATGGGAGGGTAGCAGGCCGGGCCCGGCGAAAAAATGCCGGGAATCACCCGCTTTTTCAGTAGCCCGCAGCCCGAGCAGACTTTGGAACAAGTCTGCCGCCGCAGGATGCGGCGATCGCCGACCATGGCAAACCTCGGCTTTGCCATCGGGCGGCCAAGTGGAAAAAGGCCATGGATGGCTTTTTCCACGGACAGCTAGACCAGGCCCCACTTCTTCCGCAGGTACCACTCGGCCGTCAGGCAGCCTGCCAGGAGCAGCAGCATCGGCCAGGTGTCCCAGGGCGTGAACGACCACTGCTCGCGGCTCTCATACTCTGCCGGTCGCGCGGCGATCTCCTCAAAAATGCCGGGCAGCTCCTCGGGCAGCCGCACGCCGCCGCTGGTCGCCTCCGCCAACTGCCGCATCAGGAGCGGGTTGGCCTGCGGGTTGGCGAGTTCGAGATCCTGGCGGAACACGGTGAACCGCGCCGATCGCTCGAGCGGCGCTGCCGCTCCCGGCGGGCGGCCGCGGACCACGAGCGTCCAGTCACCCGGCTCGTCGCCTCCCGTCGCCGTCCCGGAAAACGTTTCGCCGGCGGGCACCATCCGCACCGGCCGCGACTGCCCCGTGGGCGAGATGACCGCGGCCTCCAACGGCACGTCGGTCCGCGGCCGCCCCTCCGAGCCAGTGACCCCGGCGTCGAACTCGAGCGGCGTGCCCGGCGAGATCCGCCGCTGTGCCGGTCGCACCCAGAGGCTGTCGGCTTCCGCGTCGTCCTTGCGGGCGAGCCACAACACGAGTTGCCGCCAGAACCGGCGGTGCTCCTCGGCGGCCCCTTGCATCGCCCAGCGCCAGGTCGAGTCGGCCGCGAAGGCGAGCACGCGGCCGGCCCCATACTCACGGGCCACCAACAGTGGCTGGCCGTCGGCCGTCACCGCCAGCGGCTTGGCGGTGGCCGTCAGCCGCCCGAGCCGGTTGGCCCCGGCCAGCGGGGGCAGCTTCTCCCAGGCCGCCCGGGGGTCGTCGTCGGCCTCGCCGAGCCGGAGGATCGAGATCCCGCCGAACTTT